>DONZ01000217.1 GCA_003512875.1 Desulfovibrio sp.
TGTTCGGATGAAGAAATACATACGCAGCGGTTTGAAATATATAGGTTTATTTTTTGTCGGGCTCATAACTGTCCTTACGGTCTTTTTTGTGTGTCTGCGTTTTCAGTTTGCGGAAAACGCCATACGGAACTATGCCGTTGAAAGAGTCAATGCCGTGCTTTCTCCTTATTCTTTGCAGATAGAAGTCGGAGATTTGGATTTGAATCTGCCTTTTTCCGTGCGGATACGGGATATAGGCGTAAAAGACGGGAACGGTGTTTTTTTTCATTTGGAAGCGTTGAATGCGCACAGCCGGTTATCGGCTTTGCTGCGGTATCGGATAGCAGTTCCCGGTATAGAGTTCAAACACGGCGATTTTTCACGTGTTCCGGAACTTGTTTTGCCTGTTTCGCAAGAAAAAAGTCAGGAAGAGACAGTCGGTTTGCAAGAAAAGTTTAAGCAAATCCATGCGCTGTTATTTAATAAACATATGCCTTCCGTGCTGATAAGCAATATTTCTTTTGAACATATCGCCGTAAGTCCTGCTGTTTTCAACAGTCTTAAAACCGTGCGCGGTGTTGAGGAAACATTTTTTGACAGTCCCCTTGTTTTTGAGGGAAACGTATCGGCAAGCCTTGAAAAAGAACTTTTTCAATTTGAGGCTGATATTGCAGGCAGATATAAGGAACAGCAGGCTTATATGGAAAGTTTGTTCGATATGCTGCCAAACGAAGCGATACGGTTTTCTTTCGATTATGCCGATGAACACGGGCTTTTCATCGCTTTGGCAAAAGAATTTGCAGGGCTTGGGCAATCAACGCGGGCGTCATCAAAAATATCAGCCAAGCTTGTGGGAACATTTGAGGATTTCGCATTGGAAACCGATATGTCCGCTTTTGATGAGAAATATCTGAAAGATACAGCCACAATTTCAGCCCGCTGCCAGACAAAACCGTTTAAAGGGCAAATTGCGTTGAATGCAAAACCTGTTATCGCAGGCGTTTTGGATAATTCCGATATTTCCGCAACTATTGATTTGGATACGTTTTCCGTTTCGGACACAGGGGAAAAATTGGAAAAAATGCAGATTGTCCAACCGGAAACCGGGGAAACCGTTACCGTCGATCCCAATATTCCTCTTGCTGACGCAGCTGCTGACGGCGGGGAAATTCCTAATAAAAATGTCCGCATTGCGTGCGGTGTTTATTTTAAAACTATGGAATTTGTTCATCCTATGCTCAGGGAACTGCTCGGAAGCGAACAAAGCATAGACGGACAGTTCGATGTGCAGTTTTTTACCAGGCAGCTGCCCCGCTTTTTTGCAAGGAACGTAAATTTTACGGCAAAAAATATCCGATCTGAAACAAATATTGCTGTTTCAAGGGAAATTTTTGCCAATTCCGTATTCAATATTAAAAGTTTCTCTTTTTTGGATTCTAACAATTTGACCGTGCAGGGCAATCTGGCAGGCAAACTCAATATCAGCGGAAAGCTTGAAAATCCGCACGTTATCATTCAGACAGAAATACCGCAGCTGCTCGCCGCTGCATATCCCGGTGAATTGGGTAAAAAGGAAGGTGCCAATGCCCGCGAATACAAACTTGAAAATTTGCAATTCACGCTGAAGAGCGAAGGATTTGAAAAAGACGCTGACATTATTCCGCTTGATATTGAAAAAATGCGGGCTTTGTACCAAAAACATCAGTATGCGGCTTCCATAGAAAGAATGCGGGAATTGTTCCATAGTGCCGTAAATTATCCTGTAAAACTGTTTTTGTCTTTTAAAGCCGATTATATGGACGAACATAGTTTCTTAAATTCTGAAATCCGTATGAGTCCGAAAGTTCTCGGTCTTGGCGAAAATAAAAACAAGTTTGTCGATTTTACCAAAATTCGGGGCAGTTTGTTCGGGATAAGCGTGGACGGAGCACTGCACATCGATTTGCCTGAAACAATCGAGGAGGATTACGCTTTTGCCGGTAAAATTCAAGGAAAAATGGCGGATACTTCCGCTCTTGAAAACGCTTTTTTCCTGCCCTTGCAGGCAGAGGACTTATCGTATCTTGCCGAATTTAACAACACCGGGGCGAAAGGGCAGCAGGTCCGTTTTTCTTTGATTGCGGATAAGGGCTTGTATTCTTTTTACGAATGGGAGAATTTTCAGGCAAAGCTCGGTATCGATGATTTGTGGAAGAGCGCGTTCGTGGACAGCGCGGTGAGCATGGCTTCAATGGAACTTGCTGATATCGGAAAAATAACGGATTTTTCGCTTTCCCTGCAAGGCTTGCTCAATAAAATGGCTTTACGCTGCAAGTTCGGCGGCGACGCGAATTTTGACGCAAAAGCCGCGCTTTCAACAAATTTTGAATATCTTTCAGGGAGCTTGGATAGTTTCTCTTTTGCATATCCTTACAAAAAAACGGAAATACGGCTGCAGAAAAAGGCGGGCTTTTATCTTTCACCAAGCAAAATCGACATAGGGCAAATGGTTTTTAATGTCGCCCCTAAGGGGAAATTGCAATTTGGCGGGCAAATAACAGAAAACAGTTTGAATTTCAAAGGGTTGGCGAACGATATTGATTTGTCCATGCTTCCTCGGGATTTCAAAGGCGTTATGACCGCAAATTTCGGCATGTCAGGCTCTTCCCGCTCTCCGCAAGGAAAATTGGAAATGCTTTTGAAAGATTTTCAAACGTTGTCCAGCCCTAAAATGTCTTTTTCCCTGAAAGGGAATATTGTGCAGGCAGGGCAGGAGCACAGGGCGAACCTTAAGCTGGATATGTTGGACAAGGATAAATATGGTGTGAAAGAAGCCGGTTTTTCTTTGCAGATACCTTTGCAATATTCACCTTTATTAACGGTTTCCAAAAATCGTCCCGTTCTTGGGAAGTTCGCGTATACGGGAAGTTTGAAAACGCTTTGGAGCTATGTGCCTCTTGAAGGACGGAGCTTGGAGGGGGAACTTGATTTAAAAGGAAATATTTCCGGAACGCTTTCACGGCCTGATGTGAATTTTGAGGCGGAAACGAAGCGGGCAAAATATCAGGATTTGATACTTGGCATCTTGCTTACGGACTTGAATTTTGAAAGCAAGCTGCAAAAAGGGCATGGGACCGTCCGGTTTTCCGCTAAAGACGGACGTAAAGGAACTGTTATCACAACAGGAAGTTTCGATATTCCGTTTTTGTATCACGGAAAGTATAAGCCGTATTTTGCCGCGGATGAAAAAAAAGGTGAAAAAGAAAATGAAAGGGTTCGGGAAAGAAAAATAAGACAGGCAGAACATTCTGCGTTGATAGTGGATTTAAAAACCGTTTTAGCCAATTTCAGTCCTTTTTACCGCAATGATTTCAACGTGCGGCTGTCAGGGGTTGTGACAGCCGGGGAGATGATTGAAAATCCGAAAATCCATGGTGATATCACTGTTGAAGACGCGGAAGTGCATTTGGAAAATATCCGTACCAGTTCCATTCCGAAATTGAATATCGTGGAAGATTCTTCCGTAAGAATTCGCAGGAAAAAAGCAGGTTCCCAAGGCAATCTCAATATAGCCGTGCATATTCCGAAACAGCTCGGGGTTTATGCTCCGGGCATTGAAACCTTATGGCGCGGTGATCTGTCCGTATTCGGAAAATTGCAGGACCCCGCGGTCAAAGGATATTTGCGGGCATGGAAAGGGCGGATGATTATTTTAAACAGCGAACTCAAATTGAATAAGGGAGAAATTCTTTTTGACGGTTCAACGCCGGTTATTCCCACTGTGGATTTGAAACTGGAACATAACGGAGGCGGGGTGAAATCGTTTATTTCCTTGAAAGGAATGGCATTGCGCCCTAAAATAGAGATAAGCAGCAGTCCGCATTTGCCCTCCGATGAAGTGCTCGCCCATATTTTATTTTCACGTTCCATGTCGGAGTTGAGCGATTTTGAAAAAATCCGTCTGGCAACAGTGCTGGCGAGCTTGGTAGGGTTTGATGTGAGCGCGGGAATAACAGGAACGACAAAGAATTTGTTCGGTCTGGACGTTATTTCCGTCGACAATAGGCAAAGCTCGTCAGGGGAAGAGGAAATAAGCATACAGCTTGGAAAATATTTGAAGAACAATCTGTATCTCGGCTTGGAACAGGAAGTCAATTCGCCTGACACTTCAGGGGTTTTAAAATATGAAATGAACGAGAACTTTTCCGTTGGCACAAAGCTTGGAACAGAAGACAGCGAAGTAGGATTTCAATGGAAATATGATTATTGATTATGATTTCATAACTCGAAGAAATCCATATCGGAATTTGTTTCGGCAAAGTTTTTATACGGTTCTTTGTTCTGTATGGCGTTGAGCATAAGGGCTTCTCTGTCCAGCATCGCTCTTGATTGGATTTCCGTTTCAACAAGTTTCGTGTAATTGTTGACATTGCGGGGCGGAAAGCCTTTTTCTGCAAGCATGATTTCCGCAAATTGGGTTTGTTCCCAAATGCTCAGTAATTCATCGTCCGACAATAATTGCAAGTCTATGCTTTGGGCGGGAAGGTTCGTGCTGTCCGTAAAAGAAAAAATTGAAAACATGATTAACTCCTTTGCAGTCTATAATATGAAAATTTTTATCTTGCAAGTCTAGAAATTTTTTAAAAAATTTGCTATAAGGTTCTTGCTCAATTGATAATAAGATTTATTATATATAAATTAAAATGGGTTAGACACTAAATCAGGTGTCGGTCTGTTTTTGATTTTTTTATTTTGGATGGGTTATGACACAGAGAGTGACTCAAAACGCGCAGCGCTTTCGGGGTAAGGGCGATATAGCTCTTGCCGCCGGTGTCGTATTGATTTTGGGATTAATGCTCATACCGTTGCCGACCATAATCCTGGACCTTATGCTTTCTTTCAGCATTTCCCTGTCATTCTTGGTGCTTCTGACTTCCATGTTCATGATAAGCCCTTTGGAATTTTCCATTTTTCCTACATTATTGCTTGTTACGACTTTGCTTCGTTTGGGGTTGAACGTCGCCTCGACCAGATTGATTTTGCTGAACGGCGATAAAGGGGCGTCTGCGGCAGGGGAAATTATCCAATCTTTTGCGGAATTTGTTGTCGGCGGTTCTTATGTTGTCGGCGCTGTTATTTTCTTAATCCTGTTTATTTTAAATAAAGTCGTCATCACTTCCGGTACGACGCGTATTGCGGAAGTCGCCGCCCGTTTTACTTTGGACGCCATGCCCGGCAAGCA
>DONZ01000239.1 GCA_003512875.1 Desulfovibrio sp.
GCTTCTTTGCTTGAACTCAGCCAAGAACAGCTCAATTCCCACATAAAAACATTAAATTTTCCTCAGCTGGAAGACCGCGTCCGCATAGAAGACCGTTTTGTCAACGGCATACGCGGAAAAAGCGCCCATATAACCTTGGAGCACGAACACGCCCACAGAACGCTTGCCGACATCAAAAAAATCATTGAAAAAAGCGGCATGCACGAAAACGCGAAGGATTTAGCCGTAAAAACCTTCACCCTTCTTGCCGAAGCGGAAGGAAACGTGCACGGCAAAGAGGCGGACGCCGTGACCTTTCACGAAGTAGGCGCATTGGACAGCATTTTGGATATTTGTCTTGTCTGCGCCCTTTACACGGAACTTGCTCCCGATAATTTCATCTGCGGTCCCCTGCCTTTGGCGGACGGCACAATCCATTGCATGCACGGGCTTATCCCAAGCCCGGCACCCGCCGTTCTTACGCTGCTTCAAGGCGCTGCCGTTTGTCCTTTTGCAGGCAAAGGCGAAACCGTGACCCCCACGGCGATAGCCCTTTTAAAAACCCTTGAGGCGCACTTTGAAAACTGGGCGAGCATGCGAATGGAAAAAACCGTTCTTGTTTACGGCGGCAAAATTTTTGAAAACGCCCCCAACGGCAGTATTTTCGCGTTAGGAACAAGCCTGTAAAAAAAATTTAAAAAAACTTTGTATTTACTTGACGATTTTGCAAGAATAAACCAAAATAAAACGGTTTATACGCTCCGGAGGCAAAAAGAATGGCTGACTATAAAAAAACATTGAATTTACCGAAAACCTCATATCCCATGAAAGCGGACCTTGTCCACAAAGAACCTGAAATGCTCAAATTCTGGGAACAAAACAATACGTACGAAGTGATGCAGGAAGCGTCAGGCTCCAAGGGCAAGTATATTTTTCACGACGGTCCTCCCTATGCAAACGGACACATCCATTTAGGAACCGCATTAAATAAGATATTGAAAGACATCATTATCAAATCAAAAAATTTATCCGGTTATAAAACCCCTTATGTTCCCGGCTGGGACTGCCACGGACTGCCTATTGAACGCAATGTGGAAAAAGAGCTCGGAGAAAAGAAAGCCCAAATGTCCGAAGCCTCTATCCGCAAAGCCTGCAGAAAATATGCGCAAAAATTCCTCGATATTCAAAGAAAAGAGTTTAAACGCCTCGGTGTTCTCGGAAACTGGGAAAATCCCTATATGTCCATGGACCCGAACTATGAAGCGGTAACTGCGGCGGAACTTGCCAACTTTGCTGAAAACGGCAATTTAAACCGTTCCAAAAAGCCTATTTATTGGTGCAATTCCTGCCAGACCGCCCTTGCGGAAGCTGAAGTCGAATACGATGATCACACTTCCCCCTCTGTTTACGTGCGTTTTCCTCTAGCTGACGAAAAACTAAAGGATATTTTCCCGAATGCGGATACCGCCCGCAGCTATATCGTCATTTGGACAACAACCCCGTGGACATTGCCCGACAACCTCGCCGTCTGCCTGCATCCCGAATTTATCTATGTGCTTGTAGAAGCAGGCAATGCCCAATATATTCTGGCAAAAGAACTTCTTGAAAACTGCGCGAAAATTTTCGGCTGGGAAGAGTACACGGTTCTTGCGGAAGCTGAAGGCAAACGTTTTGAAAACCTCAAAGCGTCGCACCCTTTCTATAAACGGGAATCTCTTGTCATTCTCGGGGAACACGTGACATTGGACGCAGGAACCGGCTGTGTGCACACCGCTCCGGGCCACGGACGGGAAGACTATGAAGTCGGCTTGAAATACGGACTTGAAGCTTACTCCCCTCTTGATGACCAAGGACGTTTTCTGCCTGCTGTCGAATTTTTCGCAGGCATGATGGTTTTTGACGCAAATCCCCATGTTATCGCCAAACTTGAAGAAGTCGGGAATTTGCTTGCGCAAGCTAAAATCTCCCACTCCTACCCCCATTGCTGGCGCTGCAAAGAGCCTGTCATTTTCCGCGCAACGACCCAATGGTTCATTACCATGGATACCAATAACCTGCGTCAGAAAGCATTAAATGCCATCCGCAGCGATGTGAAATGGATACCGGGCTGGGGCGAAGACAGAATTTACAATATGATAGAACAGCGCCCCGACTGGTGCATTTCCCGCCAAAGAACCTGGGGCGTCCCAATTCTTGCGCTGCTTTGCCAAGATTGCGGCGAAGCATGGCAAGATCCCGCATGGATGCGTGAAATCGCAGAACGTTTTGCAAAACACCCCACAGGCTGTGACTATTGGTATGAAGCGCAAGACAGCGAAATCATCCCGAACGGCATAAAATGCCCGCACTGCGGCGGAACGCACTTTAAACGGGAAAAAGATATTCTTGACGTTTGGTTTGATTCCGGCACAAGTTTTGCCGCTGTCATGGAAAAACGCCCTGAAGGCGGCTTTCCCGCCGACCTTTACTTGGAAGGCTCCGACCAGCATCGCGGCTGGTTCCATTCCTCCTTGCTCGCTTCCGTCGGAACCCGCGGCGTCGCCCCGTATAGGAATGTTTTAACCCATGGTTACGTCGTGGACGGTGCCGGCAGAAAAATGTCCAAATCCATCGGCAATGTCGTCGCCCCGCAGGAAGTCATCGACAAGCATGGCGCGGAACTTTTGCGTCTTTGGGTATCCAGTGTCGATTACCGCGAAGACATCCGTTTTTCCGACGAAATCATGAGCCGCCTTGTGGACGCTTACCGCCGCATACGCAACACCATCCGCTATATGCTCGGCAGTATTTTCGACCTCGGCAAAGAGAACATGGTTGCCGCGGGAGAAATGGAAAGCCTTGACAGATTCGCCTTGGATACCGTCATGCAAACGCACAACAAAATCCAAGACGCTTATGAAAACTTTGAATTTCATAAAGTTTACCATGCCCTGCACGGACTTTGCGCGACGGAACTCAGCGCATTCTATTTCGACATCTTAAAGGACAGACTGTATTCTTCCCACCCCGAAAGCAGGGAAAGACGTTCAGCCCAAACCGCCCTTTACCATATCTTAATGATTTTATTGCGTGATATGGCTCCGATTCTCAGCTTTACGGCGGAAGAAAGTTATCGCTACATTCCGGAAGCCCTGAAGCCGGAAGCGAAAACAATTTTTGCGACCCAGGACTTAAATTGCGACGGTTTCACCCTTTCGGAAGAAGCCCGCAAAAACTGGGAACAACTGCTCCTTATCCGCTCCGAAATAACCAAAGCCATCGAGCCCTTGCGTAAATCAGGAGAAATCGGGCATTCCCTCGATACCGCCGTCGAGCTTTATTTGAAAGAAGAACTGCAAAACGCCCTCAAAGCCTGCAATGCGGATTTGCGCGCGATTTGCATTATTTCACAACTGAAAATCGAAGATATTAAAAACGCTCCCGTTGATGCGTTTTTTGCCGATACGGACGGTATCGCCATTACGGTAACGAAAGCCAAGGGTGAAAAATGCGAACGCTGCTGGATTTACTCTGAAGAACTCGGAACCGACGCAAATCATCCGACCCTTTGCCCCCGCTGTACGGAAGTGATGAAAAATCTTGAATAAGAACGGGAAAAAATGGTAAAAGATAATAGATATCCCATTCTGATTATTTTTGCTGTTCTTTGGATTATTGCAGACCAAGCCAGCAAAGCCGCCATTGTCCGCAATATTCCCCTTTATGACGGTTTTGCCGTTATTCCGTTCTTTAACATCGTGCACGTCAGGAACTACGGCGCGGCTTTCGGTTTTTTGAATAATCCCGAATCAAGCTGGCAATTTTGGTTCTTTGTTTTCGTAACCATGGCAGCCCTTGGGATTATTCTGCATTTTATGCGTAAAATGCCGTATTCAAAAATTCTCAGCTTCGGCTTCGCCTGCATTCTCGGCGGAGCCGCCGGAAATTTCATCGACAGGGTGCGCTTGCGTTATGTTATTGACTTCATAGACCTTTATTACAAGGAATGGCATTGGCCCGTTTTCAACATCGCCGATATAGCCATTTGCTTCGGAACGTTTCTTGTAGCATACATTTTTTACAAAAGCCCCGATAGGTAGCATATGTTTTTTTCTGATGTTTCCGGTTTCACGTTTTTTCTTTTGATGTTGCCCGCCATACTCAACCTCTGGGCCATATGGCATGCGATGAAACATGAGTTCCCAAATGAAAAGGAACGCGTACTTTGGGTTCTGGCAGGAATTTTCCTTCCGGTTTTAGGAGGAATTTCATATCTTGTTTTCGGAATGAAACGCAGTAAACCTATTAATACCTAAGGAGTTCAATATATGAAAAAATCTTACCTCGCTCTTTTAGTACCTGTGCTGCTCCTTGGCAGCGCCTGCACAGCCGGCAGCAATAATCTTCAATATGCAGTCAACGAGAACACAAGAGCTATCCGCCAGCTTCAGGCGCAAGTTTCCAATGTACAGCCCGCTCAGGCGGACAGTTGGTCACAAATTCAAGCCTTGCACAGGGAAATGGCGGCGCTCCGCGG
>DONZ01000147.1 GCA_003512875.1 Desulfovibrio sp.
GGGGCATAATTATAATTTTGTAAAAGCGGTACGTTTTCTTGCGGACCATGGCGGTGACGCCGTGCAGGAAATTCTGATAGACCGTCTGCATGTGCCTTTCAATGTCCGCAGCGGAACTGTTGCGGATTGGGATTTAACCTTGGAGGGCGGGCATTCCGCTCCCCGCATACTGCATTGCGCCGACTATACGGGGCGCTCCATTATTGAAGCGATACACAAAGCGATTTTGGAACACCGGAATATCAATGTCCGTTATAAATGTTCGGCTGTCGACCTTATCACGACCGATCATCATTCCCATTTGGACATGTATCGCTATCAGCTGCAAAACCAATGTGTCGGTGTTTATGCGTATAATGAGGATACGGAACAGGTCGACCAGCATTTGGCCACGTTCACCATTTTGGCTACCGGCGGGGTGGGGAACGTTTTTCTTCATTCGACCAACAGCGACTGGGCTGTCGGTTCCGGAATTTCCATGGCGCAGCGCGCAGGGGTTCGGCTTGCCAATATGGAATTTGTGCAGTTTCACCCCACTGCGTTGTATCATAAAAGCAAAAAACATCCGTTAATCACGGAAGCCGTCCGCGGGGAGGGCGGGGTGCTTGTCGACCTTGAGGGCAAGGAATTTATGCAAAAATATGATGAACGCAAAAGTCTTGCTCCGCGGGATATTGTTTCTCAAGCCATTGCTACGGAAATGCTCATGACAGGTTCCCAGCATGTTTTTTTAGACGCGACCCGCATAAAATGTGATGTGACAAAACGTTTTCCGACAGTGTTCCAAAGCTGCATGAATATCGGCGTTGACATGCGTAAGGATTTTATTCCTGTTGTTCCTGCCGCCCATTATTTTTGCGGAGGAATTTTAGTCGATTTGAATGGCAGGACGACGCTTGGAAATCTTTATGCTGTCGGAGAATGCAGCTGCACGGGCATTCATGGGGCGAACAGGCTTGCAAGCACATCTTTGCTTGAAGCGCTGCTTTGGGGATACAGCGCAGGCAAGGATATAGCCGAAAACCTCACCAGGCGCGATTGTATCGATGAACGGGTTTTCGCTTCCATTACCGACTGGGAAAATACCGGAAACGAGCATAATGACGACCCTGCTCTCATCGCCCAGGATTGGGCGAGCATACGCCATATCATGTGGAACTATGTAGGCATCATGCGGACGGAAAGCCGTTTGCGCAGGGCGTTCGGGGAACTTCGTGACCTGTCGAGCCATTTGCACGATTTTTATAGACACACGCCTCTTTCTCCCGCTCTTGTCCGTTTGTTTCACGGCTGCAATACGGCGTATCTTATCACGCAGGCGGCTCTTAGGAATAAGAACAGCTTGGGCTGCCATCACAGGGCCGAATGATTTTCGCCGCGTTTTGTATTTTTATGAGGACGGCGGCGCCGTCCTTTTTTGTTCCGTTTATTGTGAAATAAATAATAAATATTGCAATGATTACAGCGGGGCAGGAGCAAGTTTAAGGAGTATGCAAAAAAATGTTCATAGTATCTTGACTTTTGCTTGTGAAAGGGATATTGAAAAATCATAATTAGGTATTTTTTTTACCTTGTGAAAATTTTCTTTGGAGGCGTTTATATGGGTATCAGTAGACGTGATTGCTTATTAGGTTTTGGAGCATTGGTCGCCGGCGGGGCGGTAACTTCAATCGTGGACGGCGGCACCAAATTGGTTCACGCTGCAGCACCTGCAACCCGATTCCAACAAGTGAACGGCGAATTTGGGTGGACCCCGCATAAACTCGACCCTGCCGAATGCGCGGAAGCGGCGTACCAAGGATATTGGTATAAAGGCTATGCCTGCGGATACGGCGTGTTTTACGGCATTATCGGGGTGTTGGGGGAAAAATTCGGCGCACCTTACAATCAATTTCCTTTCGCTATGCTTGAAGCGAATAAAGGCGGTATTTCAGACTGGGGCACGATTTGTGGCGCATTATACGGTGCTGCCGCCGCTTATGCTCTTTTTTGGGGAAGAGATGAGCGCACACCTATGGTGAATGAATTGTACCGCTGGTATGAAACGACGAATTTGCCGATTTATGATCCAAAAGATAACGCGCAAGGTGTAAAGGGTGCTATTCCGGCTAATATTTCCGGTTCCGTTCTTTGCCATATTTCCGTTTCAAAATGGTGCTATGAAAACAAGATTGAAGCGACAGACAAGAAAAGAAACGAACGCTGCGGACGTTTGACCGCCGATGTCGTGTATAAGGCTGTTGAAATTTTCAATAAGAAAATCGAACTCGGAAAAGATTTCAAGACCACTTTTGCGGTGCAGGATTCTGTTGAATACTGCGGCAGCTGCCACCAAACCAAGGGACAGGAAACCAACTGGGCAAAGGGTGTCATGGATTGCGCGCCTTGCCACAGCGGAACAGAAGCAACCGGCAATATGTTTAAAGACCATCCATAAAATATAATGGTATGAGCCGATAAAAAATAAGCCTGCGTTCAAAGCGGGCTTATTTTTTTGTTTTCGGGCAAGGTTTCCGAAGTTGCTGGTCGGGCTTTTTTTAAATTTTCATTTATTTTTTTTTTTTTTTTTGAAAATTTTTTATTATAAAAAATCATTCAAACCAAATAAGGCTTGCCTGACGTCCTGTTTGGTTGTCCTGTCTGTGGGAAAAATATTGCTTGTGCATTGTTTTTGTACAAAAATCAAGACCATGGATGTTTTCCTGCAAAAGTCCCGCCTGTCTGAGCTGGTGGCGTGTCAGCTTCCATAAGTCAAGGGTTTGTTCCTGAATATTGAACCATGCGGCATAGGTGGCGCCCCATTCGGTATCGAAATTGACGAATTGCGCTTCTTTCGGACCCAGGCTCGGACCGCGGACCGCCAGTAAATCCTTTGCGTTAAGTCTGTATTTTTCACAAAATTTTGAAACAGCTTCCAGAATGAAATCATTTCTGTTGCCGCGCCAGCCGACATGAAGCGCCATGACATGCCCGCCTTTGTTATGAGCGAACAAGATAGGCTGGCAGTCGGCTGTTTTTATCAGAAGGGCATGCTTTTTTTGATTTGTCGCAATGCCGTCGCCCTCGATGTTTGCTTCTTCAAAAAAAGCTGTCGGCTCAGGAGAAAAATGCATGATATTGGAATGGATTTGGCGGACTTCCAAAACGGGCATGGCAAGTTTTTCAAATAAAAATTTTCTGTTCTGCCGTATGGCGGCATTATCTTCTCCTCGGTTGAAAGCGATACTGCCCAAGCTTTTTCGGGGATCAAGATTTTTGCCTTGAAAAAGGCAATGCACGTTTCTTATGCCGCAAAATTTAAAAAAAATCAGATTATCAAGCATAGTTATCCCATAAAAATAAGCAAAAATTTCATTTGCTAAATAAGAGTATTTTTTATATAATTTATCACTAACAAATTTTATGAATGAATTCAATAGAAAAGGTTCTGTTATGCAAGATATGCACGTTTTAAAAGAGGCATTGGAAACTATTGTTCGGAAAAAATCTTGGGAATGGCCCGAGAAAGCTGTTATCGAACTTCCAAAAGATGCGAAGCATGGTGATTTGGCTACAAATATCGCTATGACCCTTGCAAAAATTTGCCAAAAAGCACCGCGCGCCATAGCAGAAGAAATTTGTGCCGAATTAGAAAAACACAGCCTTATTGAAAAAGTGGATATTGCCGGTCCCGGTTTCATCAATGTGACGTTCAAACAAAGTTTTTGGCATGAACAGGTTCTTCGCATGGAACGGCTGAAAGAAAAATTCGGCTCGCTTGCTTACGGAAACAAACGAAAGGTCAATGTTGAATATGTTTCCGCAAACCCGACAGGGCCTTTGCATATCGGGCATGGACGAGGGGCTGCCGTGGGCGACAGCATGGCGAGGATTTTGCGTTTTGCAGGCTACGACGTGAGCACGGAATATTATATCAATGACGCAGGTCTGCAAATGCGTTTGCTCGGGCTGTCCGTTTGGCTCAGAATGAAAGACCTTTGCAAAATGCCGGTGACTTATCCGGAAGATTATTATAAAGGCGAATACATTATCGACATCGCCAAAGAAATGCTTGAGAAAGACCCTAAACTTCCTACGTATGAAGATGCTGAAAACCGTTGCTACGAATATGCGATGAACAGTATTTTAAACGGCATTAAACAAGATTTGCATGATTTTAGGGTGGAACATCAAGTCTGGTTTTCCGAGGCGAGCCTCGTTCATGACGGAACTGTCGAAAAAACGCTCAATGATTTGAAAGAACGCGGTTATGTTTATGAAAAAGACAATGCTTTGTGGTTCAAATCAACCCTTTTCGGTGACGACAAAGACCGTGTTTTGCGTAAAAGTGACGGGTTTCTGACATATTTCGCTTCCGATATCGCCTATCATGCCGATAAATTCAACCGCGGTTTCGAGGAGCTTGTCGATGTTTGGGGGGCTGACCACCATGGGTATGTGCCTCGTGTCGCCGCCGCTGTCGAAACGGTCGGCAGAAATCCGAAAGAAGATTTTTTTGTCATTCTTATCCAGTTGGTGAATTTGCTTCGTGCCGGCGAGCCTGTCGCAATGTCGACCCGCTCCGGAGAATTTATCACCCTGCGTGAAGTGTTGGATGAAGTGGGTGTCGATGCCGCCCGTTTTATGTTCCTTTCAAGAAAAAGCGACCAACCGCTTGATTTTGATTTGGATTTGGTAAAACAGCGCAATCTTGAAAATCCTGTTTATTATGTGCAGTACGCCCATGCCCGTATTAAAACGTTGCTGCGCCGCGGTGCTGAAAACGGCTATTCATTGTCCGACGAAACAAGTTTGGATATTATCAGGGAATTGACGGACAGCGCCGATACAGCCCTCATCCGTTCCGCTTTGCATTTTGAGGATGCCGTGCTTGACGCCGCCAAAGCCAAAGCTGTGCATATCATTAGTTTTTATCTTATGGAATTGGCAGGAAAATTCCATAGTTATTATGCGAATGTGCCGGTTTTAAGCGGTGATGAAAAATTGATTAAAGCACGTTTGGCATTGCTTCGCGTTGTCGGAACCGTTCTTCGCAACGGATTGAATTTATTAGGTGTTGAAGCGCCTGAAACCATGTAAAAGGAGAGCGTTGTGGCTCGTCCCAATTATCGGCATGTCCCCCGGGAAAAAAAATATAATCCGTTTTTGGAAAGCGTGAAAAAACTTCTTGTTTCAAAAGAACGTGAAGAACAGGAAAGCACGCAGACTGAAGAAATGGAAGACGGTTTTTTAAAAACAAAACCGCGTGAATACGCATACGGGCAGGATGAGCCGGAAGAAGAGCGTTTTCAAGAAGAAAATACCGTGGCGAAACAAGGAATCACATTAAGCACTTCCGCCTGTGTTACCGCGTTTGTTACGATTTTGACGTCTGTCGGTTTTGCGTTTTTGTTCGGGCTTATCATTGGAAAAGGAATGACCCCGGCGGTTCAAAAAGAAGAACCCGTGCCGTTGGCGGCGAATATCCAAAAAGAAAAATCAGCACCGGTTCTGCCAAAAGAAGAATTGCAGTTCATGACAGCTTTAAAAACAGAACCAGAAAAAAAGACGGCTGAGGAAATCCGGGCGGAAGAAGAATCCGTAAAAAAAGCTGCCGAAGAAAAAATAAAGGCTCAGGAGCAAGCTAAAAAAGAAGCGGATAAAAAGGCTGAAGCTCTTGCGAATATCAATAAGAAATTTGATTATGACATCCGTGTTGCGGCTTTTCGCAGTGAAGCCCAGGCTGATGAATTACGTTTGAAATTGGAAACGGACGGATTCAGAACACGGAAAAATGTAAAAAAAGATACGAAAGGAAACTGGTATTTTATTCATGTTCTTCTTATTGGAACAGAAGAGCGTTTGAAAGAAAGTCAGGAACGTTTTAAAAAATTCGGTGTGAGAGATTCCATTATTGAAAGTAAAGTCGAAGCAAAATAATGAGAAATAGAGAAAATACCGGAAAAGCATTATGTTTTGTAGAGCCGTTGTTCGCTCAAAAGCATAGTGCTTTTTTTTCTGAAAAATGCGCCGGGCGGCAAGGGGATTTTTTTGTTTTTTCTTCCGCGGACGGTGCCGGTAGGCATGATACGGTCGGATTTAATGCTGATTTTTATCTTTTTGATACCGTAACAAGCACTCTTGATAAGGCGCATGAGCTTTCTTTGCAAAAGGAAATGAATGCATTCGCAACGATTATTTGCAAGAATCAGACAAACGGCAGGGGGCAGCTGCGCAGAAAATGGGAGTCTTTGCGGAATAATTTGTATACGGCGCTTGTTTTGCCTGAAACCTATCCCTTCAATACGGAGGCGGCGGCACCCGCTTTCGGAGGACTTGCCGCGTACGCTTTGGAAAAATTGGGTTTTGATATTGCGCTGAAATGGCCTAACGATTTGGTGCAAAAATCGGAAAACGGTTATGAAAAGATAGGCGGGATTTTATTGGAACAAAGGAACGATTGTCTTGTCGCAGGCATGGGAATCAATCTTTTTTCCGCTCCCTGCGATGAAAGCTTGCGGGAAGATTTTTTTATTTCGGCAGGAAAATTAAAACATTTTCAAAATGAAGACAATCAAAAACGTTTTTTTGCGTATGCGGATAATTCTCTTTTGAAAAGTTCGGGGGAAAAATGTGCAGATTTGCTTCAATATGGCGAAATAAAAGATGAAAATGATAATTTTACGGCAATTTTAGGCTTTTGTTTTGCTCTTGTGAAACAAATAAAATTGTGTTATGAGGAAAGAGTATCATCCTGCAATCCCAGTACATGGAATGCGCTTTGTAAAAAATATTTGGCGTTTTCAGGTGAAACGGTTCTGATTAAAGACGCTTTGGGCAAGGACGCGTTTTGTTTTGGGGATATTGCGGGGAAAATAATTGGTCTAGGTCAGGAGGGAGAATTATTGCTTTCTTCTGAACGTGGTTTAATTCGTATTGTTGGTGGATCCATCACCAAATTCAAAGGGTAGATTATGACTCCAAAGACTATGGATGAGTTGTTGAACGAATTGAAAGGGAAACCTATTCTTGTTGCAAACCGAGGCATTCCCGCCCGCCGTATTTGCCGTTCCATCCGTGAACGTTTCCATGCCACGGCAATTATGACCGCGACCGATGTTGACAAAACTTCTCCTGCTGTCGCTTCTGCCCAAGAACTCATGCTTTTGGGGGCTGACCCCACTTCCTATCTGGACTTGGATTTAATTATCAGCAAAGCAAAAAAGCGCGGTGTTGTCGCCATTCACCCGGGCTGGGGCTTTGCATCGGAAGATGATACGTTTCCGCGCAAATGCCGCGAAGCGGGCATTGTTTTTATCGGTGCGGACGCCGATGCCATGCGTATGCTGGGCAATAAGGTCGAAGCCCGCAACATCGCCAAGAAATTAGGCATTCCGGTTGTTCCGGGTTCCGAGGGCTCTGTCACCGTTGAAGAAGCAAAAGCCCTTATTCGCGAAATGGGCATGCCTGCGATGCTTAAGGCTGAAGGCGGCGGCGGCGGTCGGGGCATTTTTGTTATCCGTGATGAAAACACCCTCGAAGACGCTTTTGCGAAAGCTTCCGCCATGGCTGAGGCTTCTTTCGGAAACCCCCGCTTATTTGTTGAAAAATATTTGGAAAATGTCCGCCATATAGAAATTCAGGTTATTGCGGATAAATACGGCAATGTTTTCGCCTGTGACGAACGTGACTGTTCCGTACAGCGCAATCACCAAAAATTGATTGAAATCACTCCTTCCCCGTGGATAGGAATTACTCCCGAACTTCGCGCAAGACTGAAAGAATATTCCATCCGCTTGGCAAAAGCCGTCAATTATTATTCCCTCTGCACAGTTGAATTTCTTGTGACAAGCGACGGAACCCCTTATCTTATCGAAGTCAATACCCGCTTGCAGGTTGAACACGGCATTACCGAAAGCCGTTACGGTTTCGACCTTGTTGAAACGCAAATTGCAATGGCATTCGGCGTGCCTTTGGCTTTTAATGACGAAGACACCTACGGGTACCATACGGCAATGCAGGTCCGCATTAACTGCGAAGACCCTAAAAACGGCTTCTCCCCTAACTCCGGACGCATTACACGGTATATTTCTCCCGGCGGTCCGGGGGTTCGTATCGACTCCAACCTTTCAGCCGGTTATGATTTTCCTTCAAACTATGATTCAGCCGGATCTTTGCTTATTGCCTACGGGCTCGGATGGGATAAAGTTTGCAGCGTCATGACCCGCGCTTTGGAGGAATACAGTGTCCGCGGAGTGAAAACGACTATTCCGTTTTTCCGTCATGTGCTTAGGAACCAACGTTTTCTTAAAGCGAATTTTGACACGACCTTTATTGAAAATACCCCGGAATTATTGAATTACCAAGATTTATATCCGGAAGCCGAACGCTTGAGCCGTTTGGTCGCCGAAATATCCGCCAAAGGTTATAATCCCCATGTTCAGCGCGGAAAATACCGCACTGCGGAAACTCCCCGTATGCCTCATTTTGAACCGGTTTTGCCTCATATCGACAGGGAAGTCCGCAAAACACCCACCGTATATCCGGTAGGGGACAGACAGGCGGTTTTGGACTTTGTGCGTGATTCCGACAAAATCCATTTTACGGACACTACGTGCCGTGACCAAACCCAATCCAACAGCAGCAACAGATTTCGCTTAGCCGAGGATAAGCTTGTCGGTCCTTATTTGGATAATTGCCAGTTCTTTTCTTTGGAAAATGGCGGCGGTGCCCACTTCCATGTCAACATGATGGCAAATATGACCTATCCGTTCAGTGAAGCTAAGGCATGGAACAGTTTTGCGCCGAAGACCATGAAGCAGATTTTGGTGCGTTCGACAAACGTGCTCGGTTACTCTCCGCAGCCGAGAAACCTTATGCAGCGCACGTGCGAAATGATTTGTGAAGATTACCATGTCATCCGCTGCTTTGATTTCTTGAACGATATCAGGAACATGAAACCGCTTGCGGAAGTTATTTTAAGCCGTAAGGACATTATTTTCGAACCGGCTCTTTCCATAACGCCCAATCGCGGTTTTGACGTCGAACATTACCTTGACGTGACGAAAAACACTTTGGCGATGGTTGCCGGTATTCTCGGCGTGAGTGAAGAACAGGCCGCAAAATCCGTTATTTTGGGTTTGAAAGATATGGCGGGCAACTGTTCGCCGCTGTTTGTGCGTGAACTTGTCACCGCGCTTCGTAAGCGTTGGCCTCAGCTTGTTTTGCATTATCACAGGCATTTTACGGACGGTTTGTTCACGCCGGCTCTGGCGGAAGCCGCAAAAGCCGGCGTGCAGATTTTGGATGTCGCCCTCGGGGCTGGCGTGCGCAGCTACGGACAAGGCGAAGTGCTCTCGACAGCCGCGTATTTGGAAGAAGAATTTGGCATTGGAAACTATTTGAATAAGGATATGATCCGCGACGCGAATTTTGTGCTGAAGCAAATCATGCCGTATTATGACAGGTATTGTTCTCCGTATTTCCAAGGTATCGACCATGATGTCGTTTCCCACGGCATGCCGGGCGGAGCGACTTCCTCTTCCCAGGAAGGGGCGATGAAGCAAGGATATATCCATTTGCTTCCTTACATGCTCCGTTTTCTTGCGGGGATACGCAAAATCGTCAAATATCACGATGTGACACCAGGTTCGCAAATTACGTGGAATACGGCGTTCTTAGCGGTTACCGGCGCTTGGAAACGCGGGGAAATGGAAGAAGTGAACAGGCTTCTTAACATTTTGGAAACCGTGGTGAACACAAAAGAAGAAGATTTATCCGAAGCGATGAAAAGGGATAGGCTTATTCTCTATCGTGACTGCAATGACGCTTTCCGTAATTTGCTGCTCGGAAAATTCGGCAGACTGCCTTTAGGTTTCCCTGCTGATTGGGTTTATGAAAGCGTTTTCGGGGATAATTGGAAGAATGCCGTTCGCGAAAGAACGGAAGACAGCCCCTTGGACCATTTGGAACCTATTAATTTTGAGGCCGAGGAAAATGCCTGCGAAAAGATACTGAAACGCAAGCCGACAAGCGAAGAGCTTGTCATGTATATGAATCACCCCGGTGATTCTATTAAAAATATTCAATTCAAGCAGGATTTCGGCGATCCGAACGCTTTGCCTCTTGATGTTTGGTTTGAAGGGCTTGAAACCGGCAGGGAACTGCAATTTATTGATGAAGGCGGCAAACCGCACAGCATAACCATTTATCATATCAGCCCCGTTTCCGACAAAGGAATTGTGGAAGTGAGATATGCTTATGATTCCCAGTTTATGACCCATGAAGTGCAAGTCGCCAATCCGACGGGTTCTGTTTCTACTGATATTCTTATGGCGGATCCTAACGACAAGAACCAAATCGGCGCTCCTTCAAACGGTGATTTATGGGTAACCTATGTAAAAGTCGGCGATATTGTCAAAAAAGGTCAGGAACTCTTCAATATCTCCATCATGAAGCAAGAAAAAGCAGTTTTATCGCCTCGTAACGGTATTGTTACAAAGGTTTATAAAACCGCTGATTATAAAGTTTCACGCAAAATGACTCCTGTGCATGAAGGTGAACTTATTATGGAAATCGACAGCATGCCGCTTACTTGTCAAAATAAGGAATGCGGCAAGCCTTTGGCATATACCGATGCGAATTTCTGTCCGTACTGCGGCACGCAAATTTCCGCATCGCACAAAGCTGCGTTTATTTCCAACAATGAAACAAAGTAATACATAAAACGAGTTAATGTACGCATTTCTCGGAGGAACAAATGAGTAAAAAAAATACTGAAACTTCAAGCATTGAAGCATTAAGAGAAAAATTAGTTCTTACCGGTGCCGACATTATGGCTATTGGCGAAAGCGCCGAAATCATCGTTGGCGGTAAAAACTTCAACACTGCAAAAATTCACGAGATTAAAGGTGTTCGCAGTCCTCAATTCCGTGCGATTTCATCTATCAACTTCCATAAGGTGTTGGATGAAACAACTGTTAACGCAGCTCTTGTTCGTTCCCTCGTTGAAAGAGAGTATACGCGTATTGACTGGAATGACCCTGAAATTAATCGTGACTCTGATTTCTTGCAGAAATTGGTGCGCAACCTCGGAAAAGAAATTAAAAAAGCCGACGCAAAAGAACCGAGCGCAACGAAAATCCGTTTGCGTACTTTCGTAAATAACGTTGTTGAAGGGTTTGCGACTTCACAGGAAGTTATCGACCAGCTCCGCAAACGTTCCGTTTTGGTGCAGTCCGCCATTTTATCGGTTGACTTGCCTCAGGAAGTCGATACGGCTGTGCGTGAAGCCTATAAAGCCATTTGCAAGGAAGCGGGAGCGGAAGATGTGCCTGTTGCCGTGCGTTCTTCCGCAGCCGGTGAAGACTCCCGCAAAAAAGCTTTTGCAGGCTTGCAGGACACCTATTTGAATATTGTCGGTGAAGATAAAGTAGTGCAGGCGTACCATTGGGACTGCGCGTCCGCTTATAATCTCCGCTCCATGACCTATCGCCGTGAAGCCATTCGTGACGGTATCACCCAGGCGGAAGCGACGGGCGATGAAGAACTTGCCGTACAAGCTAAAAAAGAATGGGCTATTGAACAAACTTCTTTGTCTGTTTGTATCATGCGCATGATCAATCCTGTTGTTTCCGGTACCGCTTTTGCAGCCGACACTTCTTCCGGCTGCCGCGGAACAGTCCGCAACGACCTTGTAAGTATTGACGCAAGCTACGGTCTTGGTGAAGCTGTTGTTGGCGGCATGGTGACTCCTGATAAATATTATGTTTTTCAGCGTGACGACGGCGCTGAAGTTGTCGTGCGCAATCTTGGCAGCAAAACAAAGAAAATCATTTACGACGCCAAGGGCGGCACAAAAGAAATCGACGTTGATAAGAACGATGTCAACAAATGGGCATTGTCCATCACCCAGGCGGAAGATATCGCAAAAGCCGTGCGCATTATCAGCAAAGCTTACGGCAGTATGATTATGGATACGGAGTTCTGCTTTGACGCAAACGAAGAACTTTGGTTTGTGCAGGCGCGTCCTGAAACCCGTTGGAATGAAGAACTGGAACTTCACCCTCATACTATTTTCATGCGCCGTTTGGAAGTTGATGAAAAGGCGGCGGAAAAGGCAGAAGTCATTTTGGAAGGAAATGGCGCTTCCCGCGGAGCAGGGCAAGGTACCGTGCGTTTTCTGCGCTCCGCCCTTGAACTCAACAAGGTCGGCAAAGGCGATATTTTGGCTGCGGAAAGAACCGACCCGGATATGGTGCCCGGCATGCGTGTCGCTTCCGCTATATTGGCTGACGTCGGCGGGGATACGAGCCACGCTGCCATTACTTCCCGTGAACTTGGCATTGCCGCTGTTATCGGCATTCAAAGAAATGAAACCCTGCGCGCTCTGGACGGTCAGGAAGTTACCGTTGACGGCACCCGCGGGCGTGTTTACCGCGGTCTTCTTCCTCTTCATGAAATTGGCGGGGAAATGGACCTTACCAAACTTCCGAAAACCAAAACCCATGTCGGACTTGTTTTGGCTGACGTGACCCAAGCGCTTTTCCTTTCCCGTTTGCGCACTGTCGAGGATTTTGAAGTCGGTCTTTTGCGTGCGGAATTTATGCTCGGAAACGTTGCCGTGCACCCGAAAGCGTTGGAAGCGTACGATAACGGTTCTTTGGAAGATTTGGTCTCAGGTCAGCTCGCAACGTTGGAAAATTCGCTTACGAAAGTCATGCAGGAACAACTTTCAAGCGGTCTTGTGACTCTTGATTTGAAAATGCGGGATCATGTGGGACGTGTGACAGGGCTCGCGCAAGAAATTGAGGCGGCGGTTAACTATGAACCGCAGGGAACGGAAGAAGTTCTCGCTCAACAAAGAAAAATTCGCGAATTGGAACATAAGCTTGATGAATATTTTGAAAATGCTTTGCGTTATCAAGATACGCTC
>DONZ01000221.1 GCA_003512875.1 Desulfovibrio sp.
ATTGACAGAACTCCCTGCGCCTGCGGGCGGACAAGCCCCCGTCTCGGCAATATTGTCGGACGTGTTGACACCACAGCGCGTATCAAGGGCATTTTTGTATATCCGCACCAAGTGGAACAGGTAATGGCGCGTTTTGAAGAAATCAAACGTTGGCAAATCGAAGTGACCAATCCGGGCGGCATAGATGAAATGACCTTATATATTGAAGCAAGCAATTTCAAACGTGAGGATGAACTCATGCACTTGTTCCGTGAACGCATCAAGCTTCGCCCCGAACTCAAAATCCTTGCGCCTGCGACGCTTCCCGCAACAATACGTCCTATTGAGGATAAACGTACTTGGGACTGATAAATCCAAAAATAATCTTCAAAAGCCCCTGACTTTTTGCTTCGGGGCTTTTTTTTGCAAAAAAATTTTGTGAGTATCGAATAACTACTTTTGTGTGGGAATTTGCTTTATTTGTTACGAATATGTAGTTTTTTTTAGCCGGAAAACATACAAAAACATATTGAATGATATGGGAATAAAAAAAAATGTGTTTTATTTCAACATATAGATATAAAATTAAAAAAAATGGACTTTAGTAGCATGCTTTTTGCAAAATTGCTGAAATAAATCTTGAAATTCACATAAGGAGCATGCACTATGGAAAATGTTCGGATTGCGGTAAAAAAAGAAATTGCAAATCAAAAATTAACGTCTTTGCATCATGAGTTTTATTCTCCAAGCCAGGTTTACGGAAAAAATGTTTTCAGTTTGAAAATAATGCGTGAGCGTTTGCCGAAACAGGTTTTCAATCGTTTGGAAAACGTTATCAAAACGAATGCTCCCCTTGCCGAAGGTGATGCCGATATTATCGCAAGCGCCATGAAAGATTGGGCTATCGAAAACCATGCGACTCATTACACGCATTGGTTTCAACCCATGACCGGCGTAACCGCTGAAAAACACGATGCTTTTTTTGTTCCGTCCTCAAATCATAATGACGGTAATTTACTCAATGAATTTTCCGGAAAGATGCTTGTCAAGGGTGAACCTGATGCTTCCTCTTTTCCTTCAGGCGGCATTCGTTCGACTTTTGAGGCCCGCGGCTACACAGCATGGGACCCTACAAGCCCAGTATTCCTATTGGAAAATTCACATGGCAAAACCCTTTATGTTCCTAGTGTTTTTATTTCCTATACCGGAGAATCTTTAGACCGTAAAACGCCGCTTCTTCGTTCCAATGAAGCTGTGTCAAAACAAGCTCTTAGAATTTTACGTCTTTTTGGTAACACAACAGCAAATAATGTGACGGCAATGGTCGGTATTGAACAGGAGTATTTTTTAATTGATAAACGTTATGCCTTGCTTCGTGATGATTTAAAACTTTGCGGACGTTCCTTATATGGTGCGATGTCTGATAAGGGGCAGGAGTTGGAAGACCATTATTTTGGTACGATTAATGAACGTGTGCTTTCTTTTATGGCTGATGTGGAAAAACAAATGTTTGAGCTCGGTATTCCTGCAAAAACCCGTCATAACGAAGTCGCTCCCGCCCAATTTGAGTTGGCTCCGGTTTTCGAGCCTGCCAATCTCGCCATTGACCACAATATGCTGACTATGCAGATTTTACGAAACACGGCGGAAAAACATGGCTTTTTTTGTTTGCTTCATGAAAAACCCTTTGCGGGGATTAATGGTTCAGGCAAGCATAATAACTGGTCTTTATGCGATTCTGAAGGCAATAATCTTTTAGATCCGGGAAATACTCCGATGGATAATGCCCAATTTTTGGTATTCTTAGCGGGAGTGTTGAAAGCCGTACATGAACATTCTATTTTGCTTCGTCTTGCAACTGTTGGCGCAGGCAACGATCACAGGCTTGGGGCAAATGAGGCTCCGCCAGCCATCTTGTCCGTATTCCTTGGGGCACAACTTACTTCAGTCATTGGTAGTATTATAAATGATACGGAAGAACATGAGGATTGGAAGCAAGATATGATAAAAATTGGCATAAGCAGTTTGCCTCCGTTTCCAAAGGATTTTTCTGATAGAAACAGAACAAGCCCTTTTGCGTTTACAGGAAATAAATTTGAATTTCGTGCCGTGGGGTCTTCTGCTTCTTCAGCTCCTGCAAATATCGCTTTAAATACGGCAATGGCAAATGCTCTTGGGGGAATTGCCCTTATGCTTGAAACTGCGATGGCAAATGGAAAAACATTGGCGCAGGCAGTGCATGAAACGCTTGCTGCTGTTTTTAAAGCTCACTTCCCCATAGTTTTTAACGGCAATGGTTATGGGAAAGAGTGGCAAGAAGAAGCAAAACGGCGCGGTTTGCCTGACTTTAAAGATACTGTCAGCGTTCTTGCCCATTACAGCGATAGTTCCGTGATGAACGTGCTTATTCAAAATGGTGTTCTTTCTGAACGTGAATTGCTTGCCCGTCAGGATATTTTGTTTGAAAACTATATTCGCGATATTCATGTGGAAGTAAAGCTTACCCTTAGCATGGGACGGAGCATTCTTTTGCCTTCTTGCTTGCAATGGCTCAATAAAGTTGGGGAATTGGCTGAAAAGGCTAAAGAATTGTGCGGCAAACAAAGTGTAACGCAAGATGCTGCAAATTTTGAAATGCATTATTATCAGCAACTGCGTGAACTTATTGCCGAGTTTTATAATAACCTTAATGAACTTGATGAGGAACATATTAAAACAGATTCTTTATCAGGTGTCTTCGCCCGAGCAGAAGCCACTCGGGACAGGTTGATCCCATGCATGAATAAATGCCGGGCTGTTGCAGATAAGCTTGAAAAAATTGTTGATGATAATTTATGGCCTTTGCCCAAGTACAATGAAATGCTTTGGTAATTGGTTTATAAGGATAGAATATGCATAATACGAGTTTATTTAATCCACAAATTGGGCATGATGCCTGTGGCGTGGGGTTCTTGGCAAAAATTGATGCGGCTCCTTGCCATGATTTAGTTTTACATGCAGTGCAAGCTTTAGGGAACATGGCTCATCGCGGCGGTTCTGGCTCTGGCTGTTCAAATCCTGACGGAGCGGGTATTTTATTCGCCATGCCTCATGATTTCATGAAAAAAATATGGCAAAAGCAATGTTCCGATTTTCCGGAACAATTTGCCGTAGGGCAATTCTTTTTTCCTCAATCTGAAGAACTTGCCGTAAAACTTGAAACAATTATCCAAGAGGTTTTAATAAAGCACAATTTTCATGTTTTGGCATGGAGAACTGTCCCTATTAATACTGAATGTATTGAAAGTGAAGAAATGAAAAACAGTTTGCCTTGTTTCCGGCAAGCTCTGATAACGGATATGGCTTTAAATAAATTGGTGCCGGTTGACGACTTTGAAAGACGCTTATTTATTGCTAGACGCAATATAGAGTTTGAAATTGCTGCCCGCTTGTCACTTGTTCCGCGTGATTGCTATGTTGTAAGCTTATCTTCGCAATCCATTATTTATAAAGGGCTTATTCATGGCGGAAAAATCGCAGATTTTTATGTAGATTTGCTTGATATTGATTTTAAAGCTCATTTTGCTGTTTTTCATGAACGATACAGTACAAATACAACGCCGGCGTGGCATTTGGCTCAACCTTTCAGAACGCTTGCCCATAATGGGGAGATCAATACGCTGAGCAGTAATCTTTTTAATATGAAAATGTATGAAGCGTTGCTTTCCTCTCCTTTATTGGGCGAAAATATCCGGTATTTGAAACCGATCATTTCTTCTCAGGGAAGTGATTCCGCTGCGCTGGATAATGTTTTCGAATTTCTTTATCAAAGCGGGCGTTCTCTTTGTCATACGGCTATGATGCTTGTTCCGGAACCTTTTGGGGCAAGTTATATTATGGGGCAAGGAAAAAGGGCTTTTTACGAATATCATGCGGCGGTTATGCCGGCCTGGGACGGACCTGCCGCTTTTGTTTTTACCGACGGAAAGCTGCTAGGGGCGAGTTTGGACAGGAACGCTTTGCGCCCTTGCCGTTATACTATAACAAAAGATGGACTTATTGTGCTTGCGTCTGAATGCGGAGTATTGAATATTCCCGCTAAAAATATTTTAAAACGCGGTTCTTTGCGTCCTCGTAAAATGCTTATGGTGGATTTTGAACAAAAAAGGGTTATTACCGATACGGAATGTAAAAATGCGGTTATTTATTCTGCACCGTATATTCGTTGGATAAAGGAAAAAGGTATACGGCTTACAGATTTTGCTTTGCCTACACAGCGCTATGAACAAAAAAATTCTTTGCTTCAGGAGCAATTGTTATTTGGGTTGAGTGCGGATGAGATTGATGAAGTGATTAAACCTATGTTCCAAAATGCTCAGGAACCGGTGGCAAGTATGGGGATGGATACTCCGCTTGCCGTGTTATCACAAAGACCGCAGCTTTTATTTAGCTATTTCAAACAGCGTTTCGCGCAAGTGACTAATCCGCCTATTGATTCATTACGGGAAAGTTCGGCAATGTCTTTGACGCTGTTTTTAGGCAGCAGGAAAAACCTGTTGGAAGAAAGTCCGGAACATTATGCTTTGCTCCGTCTTTCTCATCCGATTTTGCGGAAAGAAGATATGGTAAGATTGCAATATTCTGAAAAAGAGGCGGTTAAACCTGCTTTTCTTGACATACTTTTTGATATTTCAGAAATCGATCCATATAATTTGGAACTGGATAAGGATAAAGCCGGATATCTTCTTGAAAAAGGTCTTAATCAATTTTTACGAGAAGCTAAAAATGCTCTTTTAGGAGGAGCAACGCTTTTAATTCTTTCTGATAAAAATGCCGGACGGTATTCAGCTCCTATTCCTTCTTTGCTTGCGGTTTCGGCTTTGCAGCAGTATTTATTGGAAAATAATTTGTGTCATTTATGCAGCATTATTGTTGACAGCGGGGAAATTCGTGACTCTATGCAGATAGCTCAGCTTTTAGCCTTTGGAGCGAGTGCTGTTTGTCCTCGTCTTGCGTATGATACGATTGAATATCTGACTAATGAAAATACGTTTTCAAGTCAAACCGCATTGAATGGACAAATGGATATCAATATCAATAATTACATCACGGCGATGCAAAAAGGGCTTATGAAAGCGTGTTCGCGTATGGGAATTTCTGTTTTGAGAAGTTTTGTTGGCGGACAGTTTTTTGAGGCAGTGGGTTTGGGCGAAGAACTTATCAATAAATATTTTTGCGGAATAACAAGTAAAATCGGCGGGATCGGATTGGAACATATTGCTGTTGATACGCTTGCCCGTCATTTAAAAGCTTTTTTTTATGCAAATGACAGGAAAAGTCCCGAACAATATGGACTTTATAAATTGCGCAAAAATGGGGAAAAGCATTTGTGGTCGGCAAAGGCAATATCTTCTTTGCACACAGCGGTTCGTGAGAACGATTTTTTTGCTTATAAACTATATGCAAAAGAAAGTAATGAAGCTGATACACCCGTGACTCTGCGTTCGTTATTTACATTGAAAGCACAACATCCCATTTCCCTTGAGGATGTGGAACCTGCTGAAAGTATTTTGCGCCGTTTCGTAGGGGCTGCCATGAGTTTTGGTTCAATTAGCAAAGAAGCGCATGAAGCGATTGCCGTTGCTTTCAATAGAATTGGCAGCCGTTCAAATTGCGGTGAAGGCGGTGAAAAAAAGGAACGCTCTGTCATTTATGAAAATGGGGACTGCGCGAAATCAAAAATTCGGCAAATTGCTTCTGGGCGTTTTGGAGTAACTGCGGAATATTTGCATGACGCTGAAGAAATACAAATAAAAATGGCACAAGGAGCCAAACCCGGAGAAGGCGGGCAGCTTCCCGCCCATAAAGTTTTGCCGCAAATAGCTGAGGTTCGCCATACTATTGCAGGAGTGACGCTCATTTCTCCTCCTCCGCATCATGATATTTATTCCATTGAAGATTTAGCGCAGCTTATTTATGATTTACGCAAAATAAACAACCATGCAAAAATTTCTGTAAAGCTTGTTTCCGGAACCAATGTTGGCACCATAGCCTCCGGAGTCGCCAAGGCTGGTGCGGATATTATCGTCGTTTCAGGGCATGACGGCGGAACAGGAGCTGCTTTGCGGACTGCTGTCTCATATGTTGGACTGCCTTGGGAAATAGGGCTTGCAGAAACACATGCGGCATTGCTTTTTAATAAATTTCGCAGTCGCGTTACGTTGCAAACGGACGGACAGTTGAGAACCGGCAAAGACCTTGTCATCGCAAGCATTTTGGGAGCGGAAGAATTTGCCTTTGGCACAAGCTTGCTTGTGGCTATGGGCTGCTGCCTTTTGCGAGTCTGTCATTTAGGAACTTGTTCAGTCGGCATTGCGACACAAGATGAAAATTTGTGTAAAAAATTTAAAGGCAGCCCTGATCATGTGGAACGTTTTTTGCGTTTCCTTGCGGAAGACTTTCGGGAAGAAATGGCGAGGCTTGGCATACGTTCGGTAAACGAATTGATAGGAAGAACGGATTTATTGTCTGTGGATACGCATAAATTTGTGGATGATAATTCTTCTTTATTGAGTAATCATTATGCGTTATGGCAAAATAAGCTTGAAAGTTTGAATTTTGAAAAACTGCTCTGTCCTTTGTCTTATACGCCAAGTTTTTCGGATCGCGTTCATCTTTGCAAAGAAAATAAGCTTGAAACGGAAATGAATGAAAAGGTTTTGCGTGAACTTTCTGCAAAGCGGTTGGCTTTTTATTCCGGAAAAATTAATAATACGGACAGAAGTATCGGTACGTGTCTTACAGCCCGAATTTTGGACGAATTTAATGCGCGTTTACCTGAAAAATGCGTTTCTGTTTCTTTAGCCGGCAATGCAGGGCAAAGTTTTGGAGCTTTTCTCACAAAAGAAATTTTTCTCTCGCTTCAGGGAGAAGCGAATGATTATGTGGGGAAAGGGCTTTCCGGCGGGATTATTGTTGTTAACCCTTATCATTTCGAACATGATGTTTTTGCTGAACAAACGGCAATAGGCAATGTTGCTTTGTATGGAGCGACAAAAGGAGAACTTTTTGCTGCGGGCTCTGCGGGAGAGCGTTTTGCCGTTCGTAACAGCGGAGCTCATGCAGTGGTTGAAGGTGTTGGTGATTATGCTTGTGAATACATGACGGGAGGAATTGTTGTTGTACTGGGGCAAACAGGCTATAATTTCGGAGCAGGCATGACCGGAGGCATAGCTTATGTTTATGACAGAAGTGAAACCTTTTCTATGCGTTGCACTATGGAAACATTTGACATAGAAAGTGTTTGGCAGGAAAACGATATAAAAGAACTTCGGACACTACTTGAAAAACATGTACGTTATACAGAGAGTGCACTTGCAAAATTTATCTTGGATAATTGGCAAATGCAGGTTTCATTCTTTTTAAAAGTAATTCCTTTGGAATATAAGAAAGCGCTCGCGCGTATTAAAAATACAGAAAATTGTTATGCGGAAAGTATTTCCGGTACGGAAGAAGTTTATCCGCTTTATTAATTGCAGAATAAAACAGTCTTATAGGGTAATTCCTATAAGACTGTTATAAAAAGATGTTGATTCAGTTCATATCCTGAATTTTTTATAGTCTAATGCGTATTTTTTCATGCGTAATCCGAGCATGCGTTCGGTAATACCTAAGATTTTACAGGCTTTGACCATATTTCCTTTGCTGGTGTTTAAAGCATTGACTATGAGTTCTTTTTCCACTTCCTCCAAATGTTCCTCTAACGTTTTTATTTGTTGTTCTGTTTGTTTTTTTGTCTGTTGCGTAATAAAATCCGGCAAGCTCTCAATTTCGATTATTCCTTTCTCATTGCTTAAAATAATTGCACGCTCAACAATATTGGCAAGTTCTCTAACATTTCCATACCATGGATAGGAAAGGAATTTTTCTATCACAGGTGTGCTGATTTTTATAATTCTCTTCTTGTTTTCCTTGCAAAATTTTTCAATGAAATAATTGGCTAAAGGGATGATATCTTCTTTTCGTTCACGCAGCGGGAAGGTGTATAAAGGGAATACGTTCAAGCGATAAAATAAATCTTCCCTAAATGTTCCTTTTTGTACCATTTCCGCTAAATTTTTATTTGTTGCCGCTATAATCCGCACATCAACCTTTAGGGTTTCCGATCCTCCTATCCGTTCAAACTCTTTTTCCTGCAGGATGCGCAATAGTTTTGCCTGCGTGGAAAGGCTCATGTCACCGAGTTCGTCAAGAAAAAGCGTTCCCGTATGCGCAAGTTCGAATTTTCCTTTATGCCTTTCATTTGCTCCTGTAAACGCTCCTTTTTCATATCCGAAAAGTTCGCTTTCTATCAGGCTTTCCGGCAGAGCGGCACAATTTATTTTTATAAACGGTTTTGAATTTCTCGGGCTTTTTCTTTGGATATAAGTTGCAATCAGTTCTTTGCCGGTTCCGCTTTCACCTTGTATTAAAACTGTTGTATTAAAAGGGGCTACTTGGTTGATTTCATTAATAATTTTTTTCATTTTATTTGAATACGATATAAAAGGGAAATCATTTGGTATGGTTTTGCCTTGTCCGAATATGTTTTGACAGGTCGATAAACGGGGCATGATTAAATATGCAGCAAGCTGTAATAATTCAATATCATGTTTTAATTGTTCTATGTTTCCATTTTCTCTGTCAGCGGAAAGCGTGGCTTTAACTTGTCCATTTAGAATAATCGGTACACAGATGAAAGAAATCACACGGTGCTCCAAATCTCTTGCTTGTGTTCTGTTTAAAAAACGAGGTTCATTTTGCACATTGGGAATTATCATTGGTTTGCCTGAATTTGCCACTATTCCGATAATTCCTTCTCCTAATTTGTAATGGGCTTTTTCTATTTCATGATATTGTAACCCATAACCGGCTAACGCAATCATTTCTTCATGAATGGTATCTAAAAAGCAAAGTGTACAGCGAAGCAGACCGGAATATATTCCAATAGTTTTTAAGAACCGGTTGAAATATTCGGATACAGGGCATTCTTTTGTATTGATTTGGATGAGCTTAGAGAAAATTTCTAAATCAGGAGCATGGGTGTTCATGGTATTCCTTTATGATTATTTGACAAAAATGTAATAAAAAATATAAAATAAATACAACTTACTGTCAACAAATAAAAAATATCAACAATATTGTAAAATATTGAATAAACTTTTTTTTGTTGTCTTTTGGAATTGTATGGGCGTATTGAAAAATAATGATTTAGTAAACGTTAAAAAATTAAGTTGACAAGTTTGTAATTAAGGGGGATAAGAAAGTTTCCTGTTTGGGGTTTTTAGAGAGTTTTTTTTATAGGAAGCTTTTTCTAGGAGCTTTTTCCGAGAAGTTTTTTTTTGAGGGATTTCAAGGAATAAAGGGCATTTTGAAAAAATATTAAAAATTTTGAAAAAAAGTTCTTGACGGCGGGAATGAAATAGTGCATAAACGCACTTCGCGACTGAGAGAAATTTCAGAACGGTTCTTTGCCGGTCCGGCAGGGAACGGAGAAGTTCCGGGTTTTGCAAACCGTGGAAGCGGTTTAGGGATACGGACTTTTGTTTTTGAGTTTTTCGGGGTTGTGCGGGCCGATACCATGCAGGTTGGCCGAAGAATGGTTCCGGCGGCGGGAGTCGGTTGGGACGGGTCATTGACAATTGAAGAGCGAAATGGAATAAAATAAAGAGCTTT
>DONZ01000073.1 GCA_003512875.1 Desulfovibrio sp.
TGCTATCCCAACAACCCGACGGGAACTGTCCTGACCAAAGAACAATTGAAAATATGGGTCGATTACGCAAGGGCGAACGAAAGCATTATTTTGTTCGACTCCGCCTATGAAGCCTTTATCCGCACCCCCGGCGTCCCTCACAGCATTTATGAAATCGAGGGAGCCAAAGAATGCGCCGTTGAATTTAAAAGCTATTCCAAAATCGCAGGGTTTACCGGACTTCGCTGCGGTTATGTGGTTATTCCGAGAAACCTGTCTTTGAAAACCAAAAACGGCGGCAGCGCGGCTCTTCGTGATTTATGGCTCCGCCGCCAAACGACAAAATACAACGGTACGCCGTATGTGGTACAGCGCGCAGCCCAAGCCGTGCACGGCGAACAAGGCAAAAAAGAAGTCAAAGAACTGATTGACGCTTACCTGCTCAATGCAAAACATATCCGCGAGGGCTTCGCCAATATGGGGCTCACGGTTTATGGCGGAGTTGACGCTCCTTATGTGTGGCTCAAACTTCCGATCAACGATTCTTGGAAATTCTTTGACGAACTGCTTAATCAGGTCAATATCGTGGGCACTCCGGGTCAGGGCTTCGGACTCTGCGGTGAAGGCTATTTCCGGCTGACGGCTTTCGGCAGTTATGAAAATACCCTTGAAGCAGTGGAACGCCTTAAGAAATTCAAATTTTAATCCGTATGAATGACACTACAAAACGGTAAAAAAATATCCTGCAAATTCGGATAAGAGAAAACGCCCGGAATGCGCTTTTTTGATAATGCCCGCTAAAAACACAGCAGCATAAAAAACGGAGAATTTTTTCTCCGTTTTTTTTTCGATTAATCGCGCCGTTATCAATATAACAATGCAAATTTCAAACAAAAGCCATGAATTTCACGCTCTGTTCCGCATAATGCCCAATAACGCCGAATAAAAACAAAAAGCGAAAACAACAATGCAGGCCCCGGAAGAAATATCCAAAACATAAGAAAGCCACAGCCCTGAAAAACCGAACAAAAAAGAAAACAAAACGGAAACAACTATCCTGCCTTTAAAAGACCGCATACAAAGCGCCGCACTGGCAGCCGGAGCGGAGAGCAAAGCCAAAACCAAAATTATGCCCACCACCCGGATCAATAAAATAATGCACAACGTCACAAGCACATATAAAAAATAATGATAGAAAGTTACCGCTATGCCCTGCAAGCGTGCAAATTCCTCATCAAATAAAAACACCTGCCAATCTTTATAAAAAGCGAAAACACTCAGCACAATGAACACGGCAAGCCCGAACATGGCCCAAACATCGGTTTTTGAAACCGTTAAGAGATTACCGAAAAGATACGCTTCGATATTCGGAGTGTAATCTGGAATAAGCCCGATGAAAATAACGCCGAGAGCCATGCCGAGCGCCCAGAAAAGAGCGATGAAAATATCATGGGAAACATGGGATTTCTTATACAAGAAAGCGATGAACAAAGCCGAGCAAAGGGAAAAGAAAAAGGCTCCGAGCATGGGATCAAATTCCAAAAAATACGCAAGCCCGATTCCGCCGTATGCGGTATGAGCAAGCCCGCCGCTTATCATGAGCATTTTTTTTTCAATGATCAAATTGCCGGCAATACCGCAGACAATACTGCTCAGCACAATGACAATGAAAGCATATTGCAGGAATTGATATTCAAATAACGCAGAAAACATAAACAACCTTGACTACAAAATATCATCCGCCTCACTACGGCGGTGTTTCAGTCCCATCTCACAACATCCGCCGTTTTCCCCGTCATGGACATGATAAGGCAAAACGCGGTGCGGGTGCCCATGGGCGATCAAATCAATGGGGCAGCCATACATTTTCGTTAAAATATCGGCATTGAGCCTGGGCTCTCCGTGATAAATCAGGGTTTGGCTCAAACAGGCTATGCTCTTCACACAGGAAGCGACGGCGGACAAATCATGCGTCACCATGATAATGGTCATTTTTTTATTCAATCCCGCCAAGACTTCAAAAATATGTTCGGAAGACCGGGGGTCGATATTGGCGGTAGGTTCATCAAGAAGCAGCAGTTTCGGATCGGTCAAAATCGTGCGCGCAAGAAGAAGTTTTTGAAATTCCCCTCCGCTCAGCTCCGCGATGGTCCGTTTCGCCAAATGCTCAATGCCCAGCAAACAAAGACATTCCATCGCCTCTTCATGCATAGCTTTCGTATAACGATAAAAAAAATGCCGTTTTTTGCGCAAATAGGCGCTCATGCAAACTTCAAGCACATTGATAGGAAATTTCCTGTTCAAATCACTGGATTGAGGCATATAGCCCAAACATGAGAAATTGCGGGGCGCTCCGAAGATTTTAATGGTTCCGGAATACGGAATGCTGCCGGCAACGGCTTTTATCAGCGTTGATTTTCCACCGCCATTCGGACCTAAAATACCTAAAAAAGCCCCTTCCTCCACTTCCAGATTGACATTTTTCAATGCTTGGTGCTGTGCGTAATAAACGTTTAAATTTTGAATGGATACTACGTTCATTTCACATGTTTTCTTGCATGGTTTTCGCTAACTGCAGCAAATTATCGGCATAATTTTTCGCCAAGGGATTCAGCATCACAGCTTTTCCGCCGATTTCCCGCGCGAAAGCCTGTACTTGCCGGCTTGCCGTCTGCTTTTGATAAAAAATCGCTTTCACATTATTTTTCTTTGCAATATCGATAAGTTCCTGCAAATATTTCACGCCAGCCTCTTTGCCGTGCTTTTCCAAGGCATACATGTCCAAGCCGTAATCATCGGCAAAATATCCGAAAGCAGGGTGAAACGCAATAAATATTTTCCGGGATCCTGCCGTAAACATACCTTTAATTTCCGTGTCCGTTTTTTGCAGTTTTTCAATATACTTTTGTGCGTTCAAATAATATTCCGCACCGTGTTCAGGATCCACCCCGCTTACTTCTTCGGCAATTTTTTGAACCATTGCCATAACCCGCCGCGGAGAAAGCCAAATATGCGGGTCACGGCTCGCGCCTATGCTTAATTCCGGATATTTTTTTGCGGCTTCCTCATGCAAAGGCACCACGCGCAGCGATTCCGGCAGCATACCGAGAATATTCAATTTTTCCGCAAAAACACCGATGGTGAAATAAAGTTTCGCTTCTCTTATGCCGACCAATTCCTTGGGGCTCGGGGCATAGCTTGCAGGGCTTCCCCCTTCCGGAATAACACAGACGATTTTCGCCCGTTCCCCCACAACTTCCTGCACAAACTCAATTTCAGGGGCGATACTCACAGCTATCGTAAAATCGTTTGCATAAGCCTGCCAAGGCAGCAGCACGCAAATGACATACAAAACAAACGGAAATTTTCTCATCTTTTTCATTTTTCTCATCTTTTTCACAATGGAGTCCGTATTTTGAAACCTATTTTCAAATTAAAGCTTTATTTACGATTATTTCCGACGAATTGCAATAAAAAAATTACCAAGGAGAAAAGCTTTGCAAAATATCCATTCTCTGCTAAAAAGAAGTGTCATAAAAGGAGTGGGTATGTATTATCAGCACGACATAAATCCTGTGTTTTTCTCTCTCGGACCTTTCATCAATATCCATTGGTACGGCATGATGTATGTGATCGCCTTTTTTTTGGGCTGGGCAATTGCCAGATACCTTTCAAAACTTCCCTTTTCCAATTTCAGTAAAAATGATGTGGAAGACCTGATAACCTATGTCATTCTCGGCGTTATTTTAGGGGGAAGAATCGGTTATATTCTCTTCTATGATTTGTCTTATTACCTTTCCAACCCGTTGGACATGCTCAAAATTTGGCAGGGAGGCATGTCTTTTCACGGCGGCTTTGCAGGTGTTTTGCTTGTTTTGCTCTATTGGGCGCATAAAAATAAAAAAGATTATATTGAACTGACGGATTTCATAGCACCCTGCATTCCCATCGGACTTTTTTGCGGAAGAATAGGAAATTTTATCAACGGCGAACTTTGGGGACGTGAAACGGAACTTCCATGGGCTGTGATTTTTCCGAGCGGCGGAACAATTCCCCGCCACCCCAGCCAACTTTACGAGGCGGGGCTTGAGGGACTGCTTTTATTTTTAATCCTGTTTTTCCTCGCACGGAAAAATCCCCCCAAGGGGCTGTTATCCGCTGTTTTTTGTATCGGTTACGCCCTCGCCCGCTGTTTTGCGGAATTTTTCCGTATTCCCGACCCGCAGTACGGCTACTTTTTCGACTGTTTCACAATGGGGCAAATCCTCTGTTTGCCCATGTTTCTCATCGGTTTTATTTTGCTTCATTTTTGCAGAAAATGGAAAGAACACCCCGATTATGACACCGTCCGGCTTAAAGACGGTTCCCTTATCCGGGTAAGGCGATATAAAAAATGATTGCCGTAAGCGTTTATATCCTTTGCGGGATATTGTCAGGATTTTTTTCCGGACTTCTCGGCATAGGAGGCGGACTTGTCATTGTTCCGCTTCTTATCATCGTTTTTGAACACACGCAGCAAATTCCGCCTCACCATATCATGCACGTGGTTGTGGCGACATCGCTTTCCGCTTCAATTTTTACTTCATTTTCCAGTGCTTACGCCCAAACAAAACATAAATGCGTGCTTTGGGATCTTGTGCGTGTCATGAGTCCTTTCATTATTTTAGGCACGCTCATAGGCGCGGGACTTGCGAATTTTTTCTCTGCGGATTTCATGCGCTGGATTTTGCTTGTTTTTCTTTTTTGCGTCGCCACGCAGATATTTTTTGATATTTCCCCAAAAAGCTCCGCAAAATATTTCAGCCCTGCCGCCTATCGGATAACCGCTTTCATTATCGGAGCTTTTTCAAGTTTTGTCGGACTTGCCGGCGGCAGTATCTTCGTGCCGTTTTTAAAATACACCACAGGCGATATGCACAAAGCTATCGGCACTTCCTCCGCTTTGGCATGGAGTTTGGCTTTAGCCGGCGGTCTGGGCTATCTTATTTCCGGATATTCCGTTGCGGACCTGCCGCGCACAAATCTTGGCTATATCCATATCCAAGCCCTGCTTTGCATAGCTTTCACCAGTATGCTCATCGCCCCTTTAGGAGTGAAACTTTCCCATGCCCTGCCCGTGCAGATTTTAAAAAAAATCTTTGCGCTGCTCTTATATGCATCCGCAATGCGCACGCTTATCACGGTCTTGTCCTGACATCAAATTCCGTGCATTAAATTCTGTTTGAATAAAGATTTTCCAAAAATTCTTCCATCGCTGCGTCCATTTGCGGAATAAAATCTTTCAATTCAAAAGATTTTTCGCAATGCCCGCAATACATATAGGCTTCATGGCAGGTCCTTTTTATGAGCAAGGCTTTCGCACACTCCGGACACAAGACCGTTGTTTGCTTTTCACGGGAACTTCTAAAAAACATGGTATCTCCTCAACCGATAAAATGACATGCCGCCTTATGGTCCGCGCTGCCGGACAAACAAGGTTTTTCTTCCAGACATCTCTTTTGCGCCGAAGGACAGCGGCTTGCAAAAGCGCAGCCGAGCCGCCTTTGCAAAAGGCTTGGCATTTCTCCCTGCAAAACAAGTTCCTGCCGGGGTTTGCCAACATACGGAGCCGAGGCGATAAGAGCTTTCGTATACGGGTGCAAAGGGTTTTCAAACAACGCTTTCCGCGGCGCCTGTTCAACGATTTCACCCGCGTACATGACCATTATCTCATCGCACATGAAAGAAATGACTTGCAGATTATGCGAAATAAACAGATAGGTTAAATCGTATTTTTCTTTCAAATCCAAAAGCAGGTTCAAAACCTGCGCTTGGTGCGAAGCGTCCAAAGCGGAAACGGATTCATCGCAAACCAAAAGCTCCGGTTTTGTGATAATCGCCCTTGCAATGGCGATACGCTGACGCTGACCGCCTGAAAATTCATGGGGATACCGAAAATAATATTCTTTTTCAAGCCCCACTTCTTCCAAAATATTTTCCACGGCTTCCCGCAAAGCCTTGCGGGATATTTTCTGCGCCTTATTTTTGTTGATTTTCAATGGTTCGCCGATACTTTTTCCAACACAAATCCGCGGATTTAACGAAGAAAAAGGGTCTTGAAAAATCATTTGCAGCGCATAGGGATTATAAAAATTCTCCTCAACGGGTCTTCCCTTATACAGAATTTCCCCGCCGCTTTTCGGCAATAAACCCACAAGCATTTTCGCAAGCGTGGACTTGCCGCAGCCGGATTCTCCCACAAGTCCGAGGCATACGCCTTTTTTTAAGTGAAAATTCACCCCATGCACTGCGAAAAAATCTTGTTTTGCGCTTATTCCTGTTCTTATGCCGAAGCTTTTGCTTAACTTATTGACCGTCAGCATGGTATTTTGGCAGATACGTGTCTATTTCAATATTCGCGTCTGCAAATGTCGCCATTTCATTGTAAATGACCTTGGCGGAACGAAGAAGCTGCAAGGCGAGGCTCGCCCCCGTCCCCTCACCGAGACGCATGGATAAATCAAGCATGGGCTTTTCGCCCAGACACCGCATGATTTTCTGATATCCGGGTTCCGCTGAAGCATGACTTAAAAACGCATAATCCTTGACAATGGCATTGATGGAATATGCCGCCGCATAAGCCGCGGTTGAAATAAAACCGTCAATGATGACAGGATGTTTCAGCGCACTTGCCCCAAGAACAACCCCGCATAATGCCGCAATTTCAAAACCGCCCAAACTTGCCAATACTTGTAGCGCGTTCGCATTCAGATATGTGTTTTTGTGCCTGTGCAAAGCCTGACCGATGATTTTCGCCTTATGCGCGATCCTTTCTTTTGACAAGCCAGCCCCCGGCCCGGTAATTTCAAAAGGGTCAAGCCCGAAATATTCGCAAAAAAGAGCGGTTGCAGGCGTGGTGTTCGCGATGCCCATTTCCCCGATGGAAAAAATCCCGTATCCTTTCCGCACGCCCTCGCAAACGGCATTCGCCCCCGCCAAAACAAGCTGTTCGCAAAGCTCCAAACTCATGGCGTCCTCACGGGCGATATTTCCGCTCATTTCAAGAGCGTTGATTTTTCTTGCCCGCCCATGCTCCGGACAAACGCCTTTATGGCCTGCGTCAAGCAAAAGAATATCCATGGCATTTTGTTTTGCCAAAACGCTGATTGCGGCGCCCCCCGATAAAATATTCAAAATCATGAGGTGCGTCACTTCCTGCGGATTTTGGGCGACCCCCTCCGCATACACGCCATGATCGGCGGCGGCAAGCACATGAAGCGCGGGATCTGTTTCAAAAGGAAATTTTCCTTGATAAATGGTGAAAAGTTTAGCGGCAAATTCTTCCAGACGCCCGAGACTGCCGACCGGTTTTGTTAAATTATTCAAATGATTCTGCGCCACAGCCAGCAAACTCTTATCGCTGGCGGCAAGAGCCGAACACAATTCTTGAAAGGAACGGAACATACGATACCTCGCATAAACATTGACAACTCATTCATACTGCAAAAACATGAAAAAATAAAGCGAAATGCGTTCCGCCAAAAAAGTATTTCCGCCGGCTGTTCCGCTCCGCTTATCTTGGATTTTTTAAATTTTCATATTTTCCTTTGACAAAATCATTGTTTCTATGTATTTATTTTTTTGTGCTGATGCCCGGATGGCGGAATTGGTAGACGCAAGGGACTTAAAATCCCTGGACCCGAAACGGTCGTGCGAGTTCAAGTCTCGCTCTGGGCACCACCATTTTTTTGAAGAATGAAAGCGGCAGTCTGCCGTTTTTTCATTTCCGCCTTCATTTTCTTATTTTTCCATTTTCCCGATATTTTCCTGTTCTTTTAACTGTTGAATAATTCTTTTTTTTGTGCCATACTGATATAAATAATTTTTAGGTGAAGCATTATGAATGAACAACGCTTTTTGTCACAGCTTGAAGAGTTTTCAACGGCATTTAATGATACCAAAGGCAACGGCGTGACCCGCTTTTCCTGGTCGCACACAGCCACATTGGCCCAATCATGGCTTGAAAAAGAATTTTCCCGCATGGGAATTTCCTTACGGGCGGACGGTGCCGGCAATTTGCATGCCCATATAAAAGGTAAAACCGACCTGCCCCGGGTCATTGTCGGTTCGCATTTGGACACGGTGCAAAACGGCGCAAAATACGACGGTTCTTTCGGACTTGTCGCCGCCCTCGAAACATTGCGCTCATTCCGCGAAGAAGGCTTCATTCCTAACCGCAGCATTGAATTTATCGCTTTCGCTGAAGAAGAAGGCGCAAATTTCGGAACGACCTGCCTCGGCAGCAAGCTCATAACCGGCATTATTAAGCCAAACGATTTGAAATCCCTTTGCAATGATGAAACAAATGCATGGGATATGCTTGAAAAATTCGGTTTGGCCCCTGCCAATCTTGAAAACGAACAAATAGTTCCCCATACTGTTTACGCCTATCTCGAAGCCCACGTCGAACAGGAAAGAAGGCTTTTTAAAAACAACTATAAGCTCGGCATTGTCAAAGCTATCAGCGCCATGCGGAGTTACAGGATCATTTATCACGGCGAATCCGTTTTTGCGGCGACCCCGCTCAAGGAACGCAAGGACCCGGTCGTCAGTTTTATCGAATGCCACACGGAAATACAAAAAGCTGTCGCGTCCGGCATATTCCCTGAAAACACAAGGTTCACCGTTGGACAAATCTGCTGTAATCCGGGAACGCCGATCATGGTTCCCGGCGAATGTATTTTTACCATTGACATAAGAAATTTGGAAATATCCAATTTGCCCGCCATCAGCGAAAAAATCAAGGAAATCATTGTCAAGGTCGCCGAAAAGAACGGCATTGGCGTTGATATCATGCCTCTTTCCAGAAGCGGCGGCGTAAAAATGTCCGAATTGGTGCAAAACGCCTACAAAAACGCCACAAATGAACTTGGCTTCGAATATTTTGAAATGAACTGCGGAACGGCTCTTGACGCCGCTCCCATGGGAATGGTCGTGCCGGCGGGACTTTTGCTTGTCGCCAACCAAGTCAATTCGGAAACAGGCGAAAAATACGCTTTGCCGGAAGATTTGTGCAGCGGCGCTTTGGTTTATGAAAAAACCATACGCCAGCTGGTCAGCGAATAAGCGGCAGCTCCGAAAAATCCTCCGCAGACAAAGGCTGACGGCATTGCGACGCAGCAAAAAATCGGCGGAACAAATAAAAAACCGGTAAACATAAAGGAATTACCGGTTTTTTATGCCGCTATCCGGCAATTTCCATAAGCTTTTCCCTATCGATTATTTTGACTGTTCCGCGGGATAGTTTAACGATTTCTTCGTCACTGAAATATTTGAGCAAACGGCTGACCACCTCGCGGGCAGACCCCATATATTTGGCAATCTGCTCATGGGTGAGCTTTATTTCATCGCACCTGCTCTTTCTCATCTCTTCGCAAAGAAGCAATGCCAAACGCTTGTCCGCACGCATGAAAAGCACTTGCTGCAGTGTCCACATGGCGTCAGAAAGCCGTTTTGTGGCAAGTTCATAACCAAAGCATTTGACGAAAATATTTTTTTCGGAAACGGCATGAAATCTGCCCGGGCTTAAAATCATAAGCTCCGTGTCTTGCTCCGCTTCGACAATCACATCGAAAGAAATGGAATCAAGGACGCATTGAGCGGTGAAAATGCAGATATTTCCTTCTGAAAGCCTGTAAAGGGTGACTTCCCTGCCCTCTTCCGAAACAATATAAATGCGGATTTGCCCCGATTTTATAAGCACAAAACCTGCACACTCATCCGTCCTGTTGATATTTTCGCCTTTTTTAAATGTTTTCGTGCCCGAATAGGTTTTGAACTGTTCTTTTTCGCTTTCGGATAAATTGTTCCAAAAAGGATAATATTTTTGAAAAAGATTGTTTTTTGTCTGCATAAGCCCCCATTTGCCGTTTATTTTACATTTTATTTGCAATAATCTTGATTTTTCTTCATGTTTTGTGACCAACTCACAGATTTATTGTCTGCATTGTGGCATAAAGAAGTCACTAAATCAATTTTAAAAGAGGAAAATATGCAATTATCAGAATTTGTCGTGACGCTTTTTACCGGTAAAGCCAATCAAAACAATATCACCGTGGCTGCCGTCATGGGGCTGAATGCATTGAAGCAAGGGCTTTCCGCAACCATTTTGCTTATGGTTGAAGCCGTGGAATTCAGCGTGCCGGACGCAACCAAAGGGATCGACATCGGCGCTCCTTTCAAAGAAGTCGGCGGAATTTGGGAACAATTTATGGAAATGGGCGGACAAGTCTGCATTTGTGACGCGTGCTTGACCCACAACGGCTTTACAAAAGACCAAATTGACAAACGGTATGAAATCATCGGCGGCGGAGAAGTCATCGCCTTGCTTTCCGAAGCCAAGGGAACGCTGCAAATCACCTAGCCGCTTTTTTGAATTTCATTCAATATTTTTTAATGAGAAAGCGTTATAAGCCTTGAACCTTACGCTCACGAGGGTCAAGGCTTATTCTTATCCATTAAAAAAATCAGGCAAAAACAAACATGCCCCGTACGTTCAAACGGTACGAACCGTTTTTTCCCTGAATATGGCAGCGTATCGGAATACTCGCGAAGAAAACTATAACACGGCGTCAAAGCCTTGATTGTCGATAATTTCCTTTGCCTGCTCCTTGGTAAGACAGCCTTCCCAAGATACGCATTTTTTTTCAAGGTCGACAACGATATTGTTCGCTCCGGCTTTTGCCATCGCCTCTTTCACTGAGTTGCTGCAATTTTGGCAATGCATGCCATTTACGGTTATTGTTGACATAAGCGCTTCCTTTTTTGAGTTTTATCTCACCCATATAAGCTTTTTTTTGAATATGTGCAAGAGCCGTTTGCAGATATATGAAAAAACGCCGAAACAGCAAAAATACCATTTTCATAATATAGTAAAATCATTAAATATTGATTTTAATATTCATATCAATAACAATATATAAGTTTTTTTGCGGCGTATGTGCAAGTACATTTATATTGCACATCCGTATTAAACGGCGTATATTCAAATAAATTTCAGAATAGCATATCGAGGTTACCCTATGTTTGATTCAATAATAAAATTCAGACTTGAAGGCATGCATTGCTCCGCATGTTCAGCCCGTATCGAAAAAGTGATTTCCAAAATGCCGGAAGTGGAAAAAGTAAGCGTCAGCCTTGCGTCCGGCATGGCTGTGATACGTTTGCGGGAAAATGTTTCCAAGGAAGAAAGAAGCCGGCTCATTGAAAGCATGGCAGGCAAAATCGAAAATCTCGGATTTAAGGCTTTTCATATAGACAATTCCGTAAGCGCCGTGAATTTGTGGCAAGAACAGCAGGAAAGCATGCAAAAGGAACTGGCGGAAAAAAAACGCCGGGTTCTCATTGAAATTTTGTTCACATTGCCTGTGTTCATCCTTGCCATGGGGTATCACGCAGGCTGGGTCGGAATTTCTCACGCATCTGCGGATTTCCATACTTCGGGCAAGGTGATTTTTTCCTTATCAGCCGGACTTTTCATTTTGATACAATTCATTTGCACACTTATAGTCTTATGGTCCGGCAGGGATTTTTACATTAAAGGCATTCCGAGCCTATGGCACAAGTCGCCAAACATGGATACGCTTGTCGCCCTCGGAACCGGAGTTGCCTTTATTGTGAGCTTTTATTACGCCATACAGTTTTTCCGTGCGGATTTCATGCTGAAAAACGGAGAAACGGAATACGCCCTTTTGCTGAAACATGCCGTGCATTATTTGTATTTCGAGTCTTCCGCCGTAATCATCGCCCTGATTTCCTTGGGAAAATATTTGGAATTAAAGGCGAAGAGCAGAACATCCCTCGCCATAAAATCGCTTATGGACCTCTCGCCCAAGACTGTCATCCGCATAAAGGAAAACGGCGGACAGGAACGTATCGGCACAGAACATGTTTTTCCGGAAGATACGCTTCTTATCCCCAAAGGTGAACAAATTCCCGTGGACGGCATACTTGTGAAAGGCGAAAGCAGTCTTGACACCTCGGCAATCACCGGAGAATATATGCCTTACCCGGTAAAAGAGGGGGACAGTCTTATTTCCGGTTCGATCAATATCGGCACAGCGTTGACCATGCGTGCGGAAAAAACCGGCGAAGACAGCGTTCTTGCAAAAATCATCCGTCTTGTGCAGGAAGCGCAAAGTTCCAAAGCGCCCATTGCCAAATACGCCGACACGATCAGCCTTTATTTTGTTCCTGCCATATTGGGTATCGCTCTTCTGACGTTTGTTTACTGGTTTTTCATGCAGGAAAATTTCGGGCTCGCCATTTTGTTTACCGTATCCGTGCTTGTGGTGGCGTGCCCCTGCGCTTTGGGCTTGGCAACGCCCATGTCCATCATGGTTGCCACCGGCAGGGGGGCGAAGCTCGGCTTGCTTATAAAGAACGGAACGGCATTGGAGCTTGCGGGCAAAGCGGATACCGTGGTTTTCGATAAGACCGGCACCCTGACAAAAGGCAAGGCGGACGTTTCGCTCGAATATATTTCACCAAACGAAAATCCGCAGGAAATTATCTCTCTTGCTTACGCCATGGAGAAAAATTCCGCCCACCCATTGGCACAGGCGTTTTTAGAGAGTTTTTCCGCAAATGAATCGCTTTTGCCTTTGCTTGAAAATGTGCGGGAAAAAACCGGGCGGGGCATTTATGCCGAACATAAAGGCAAAAAATATATTCTTGGCAATCAAAACTTCCTCTCGGAAGAAGGAATCACAATAAACGCTGAAGAGCAAAAACGCATTGACGCCATTACGGAACAAGCCAAAAGCCCTTTGTTCTTCGCTGAAATCGATGAAGCGAAAATAATAGCCCTGTTTTCCATTGAAGACAGCATACGCGAAGCAAGTTTCGCCCTTATCGGACAATTGAAAAAACAAAATATCCGTCCTGTGCTTTTGAGCGGCGACAATAAAAAGACCGTGCTTGCCGTAGCGAAAAAAATCGGCATTGCGGAAGAATCTTGCTTTTATGAAGTGCTGCCGACGGAAAAGGAAGCTTGCATTGCCAAGCTGAAAGAGCAGGGGCACATTGTGGCTATGGCAGGTGACGGCATTAACGACGCACCCGCCTTGGCTTCCGCCCATGTGGGAATTGTCATGGGCGGCGGAATGGATATAGCCCTTGAAGCGGGCGATATTGTTCTTCTGCATGGTATCGAAGGACTTGACACGGCATTGCGCCTGAGCAAAGCGACCATGAACAATATCAAATTAAGCCTTTTTTGGGCGTTTTGTTATAATATCATTCTTATACCGGTGGCGTGCGGATTTTTTTATTTCTCCCACGGCATAAGTTTTTCGCCCATGTTTGCGGGAGCCGCCATGGCGCTTTCTTCCGTTTCCGTGGTGACAAACGCTTTGAGGCTGCGTACGTTCAAATAATATGCGAGAGGATTTTCAAAAGCAATATCAACCTGTTACCTTGCTTTTTTGGCAATATTCGGTTTTGGGCGCCGTGCTCGGCATTTTTGCTTTGGTCTATCCTTTCCATGCTGTTTTTTGTTTCATTCTTTTAACGCTTTTCATTTTTTTGCAGTATCCCGATAAGCGTTTTCTGCGGATTTTGATTTTATGCGTTGTTTTTGCAGGGGCGTACCTGTATGCGCAATGGCGGGAACCGAAACAAAACGCAGAAAGCGAGGCGTATTACCAAACAAATTTCAATCCGTCTGAAAAACGGGAATTTTGCGGAAAAATTGAAAGTGTGCAAGGTTTGCCGGACGGGCGTTTACGCATCGCCCTTTCCGAAGTGCATAAAAAAACGCATAGAATTTGTCTGCATAACGATAAAAAACTCCAAGGAAAGCTGATTTACACATGCACCTATGACTTTTTTGCAAAGCGGCCGAGTGTCGGGCAATATCTGCAGGCGAACGCCGCGATCCGCCCTTTTCACCGCAGTTTGCGGCAATATTATCAATTCCAAGGGGCATGGTACGGAGCTTGGAATTATGATTATGAAAATGCGGTCAATGTGCAGGGCGAGGGAAAGTATTGGAGCAGACAGCGGGAAAACCTGCGGTACGGATTTGTTTCCGCGCTTTTTGCCGAAGCAATGAAAAAACAAAATGTAAAAAACAATCCCGAAAAAATTAAAACATATTTGAACAGCCCGCAAGGGCAGGCAAAAGCCATTCTTCCCGCTTTGCTTTTCGGGGATAAATTTTATTTGACGCAAAACACCCTCGATCTTTTCACCGCGCATAATCTATCCCATTCCTTGGCGTTATCCGGACAGCATTTGACTTTTGCGGGCATTTTGGCTTGTTTCCTCGTCTTTTCAATTTCCTGCTTATACCCCCGCTGTTCTTTGCATATTTCAAGACCCCAGTTATCGGTTTCACTCGGACTTGTTTTAGGATTTTTATATTGCTGGCTCGGCGATTCGCCTTATTCACTGCTCAGAGCGTATACCATGCTTTTTTTTGCAGGCATAATTTATGTTAACGCCAAGCAGTTGACTTTACTTGATTTACTGTTTTATGCTCTGGCATTTTTTATTTTCATTCAACCGCTGTCACTGTATTTTTTGGGCGTTCAGCTTTCTTTTTCGTGCGTATTCGTCATTGCTCTGCTTTTGCCGTTTTTGCGTTTTATGTACGATACGCATTTCAGGCACGGAAATTTTTATATGCGGAAATTTTGTTTTCCGCTTTTTTCGGTGTTTGTTGTTTCCTTTGCTGTCCAAGTTGCGATTATTCCTATTCTTTTGCTTTATTTCGGACAAATAAGCTGGTCTTTTTTCCTCAATGCCGCATGGCTGCCGCTTTTGACTTTTTGGGTGATGCCCGCCGCTTTTGCAGGATTTTTATGTTCGGCTTTTCCTTTCGCCCAAACGCTTTTGGATTTCGCCTGCCTGCCTGTTTCCTCTTTTATTCTTTGTTTGGAAAAACTTTCCGTTTTTTTGCCTGATTTTTTAATACCGGCACACGGAATACGCCCTTTGGGATTGTCATTCATCGGTTTTTATTTATTGATATTCCTTTTGTTCTTTTCATGGAAAAAACAAAATCCGAAAAACGATTTTTTTCTTCGCATAGCAATTTTTTGCCTTTTCATGCCGGTTTTTTTGCGTTTTATCCCTCTGAAACCCTATGTGCAAATTTCCCTGTTTGAAGTGGGACACGGACAGGCAATTCATTTACGGACCAACAATGCGGATATGCTGCTTGATGCCGGCGGAACACGCTCAAAACGTTTCAATGTGGGAAAAGATATTGTTGCGAAAGCAATAACGCAAAACCGATTTCCAAAACTTGATTACATCGTGGCAAGCCATGACGATTACGACCATATCAACGGTATTGCTCCTCTTTTAAACATCTTTTCAGTGAAAAAATATGCGGAAACAAGTATCGGTATTGAAAAAAGAAGTTATGCGAAAAAATTTCTGGATAAAGAATTAACCATGCGAAATCTGCCGGTTGTGAAATTAGGCAGAGGGGATTTTCTCGATTTGGGAAACGGCTACGGCTTGGAAGTTTTGTATCCTCCTAAAAAGCCGGGTCCTTGGTCTTTGGAAAAATATACCGCCAACAACAGTTCGCTTGTTTTGCGATTAGTCAAAGACAGCCAAGGAATAGCATTGTTTTGCGGGGACAGCGAATCGCCTGTTTTGGAAAAACTTGCTGCCATGCACAATGCCAAACTCCATTCCCTGGAAGCCGATATTTTGATTTTGCCCCACCACG
>DONZ01000050.1 GCA_003512875.1 Desulfovibrio sp.
CTGCAATACGCAGATGAGCAAATCGCCATGGGCACAAAAATTTTAGATGTCAATGTCGGTGCGCCGCACGTTCACGAAGAAAGCATGCTTCCCTCCTTGGTTGAAACCTTGGTTTCCCGTGTACAAACACCTCTTTGCATAGATTCTTCAAACCCTGAAGCAATTATCCGGGCACTGCCTTTCCATGCCGGCTCCGCGCTTGTCAATTCCATAAGCGGAGAAGAAAATAAAATGGAATTACTCGCCCCTGCCTGCAAAATATGGGGCTCCCCTTTCATTTTATTGCCCCTCACAGGTGCGAACCTGCCGAAAACTGCCAAAGAACGTATCAGCATTATTGAACAACTGCTTCTTAAAGCAGAAAAATATGCCATTCCGCGCCATTTGATCATGATTGATATTTTGGCGCTGACTGCCGCTTCTGACGGCAAAGCGCCCGCAGCCTGCTTGGAAACGGTAAAATGGTGTCATAAGGAACACTTGCCGACGACGCTCGGCTTATCCAATATTTCTTTCGGCTTGCCTGCGAGAGATTTGGTCAATTCCTCTTTCTTCGCCATGGCGGCGGGTTCCGGATTGTCCTCCTGCATTGCCAACCCTTCGAACATACGTATTCGGGAAGCTCTTGACAGCGCAAATCTCCTTTTGGGTTTTGATGAGAATGCGGAACATTTTACCAATACCTATGCAAAATGGACTTCCCAAAGCCAAAATCAAAACCAGGGAACAAATCAGGCGAAAGCCGGAGCTAAAACCATGGAAGAGGCTGTCATCATCGGCGATAAGGACCATATCGTCGCCATGATCGACGAGGAACTGAAAAAAGGCGCAGACCCTTTCGAGCTTGTCCGTGAACGGCTTATTCCTGCCATTCAAAAAGTCGGAACCTTGTACGAAAAGAAAGAATATTTTCTTCCTCAACTTCTCCGCTCCGCTTCAACCATGCAGACTGGCTTCGCACATGTGAAACCATTGCTTGAAAAAAGCGGGCAAGTTGCTGAAAGAACAAAAATCGTCCTTGCGACAGTACAGGGGGATATTCATGACATAGGCAAGAATATCGTCGGGCTTTTGCTTTCAAATTACGGCTATGACGTTATTGATTTGGGCAAAGATGTGCCTGCCGAAACCATTGTTGAGCAAGCGGCTGCAAGCCATGCGGAAATTATCGGTTTATCGGCTCTTATGACAACAACGATGCCGAGAATGGAAGAAACCGTCAGCCTTGTGAAAGAAAAAAATCTTTCCTGCAAGGTGATCGTCGGCGGAGCTGTCGTCACCCGGGAATATGCGAAAAGCATAGGCGCCGACGGGTATTCCGTCGATGCCGTCGAGGCTGTCCGCGTTGTGAAAGAGCTTTTAGGCAAATAATATGACTGCATTTTTTCACATTGCATATTTTCAGAACTTATTATAGAACGAAAAAAATAAAGAGGGTCTTATGACAATTCGTACCGGCTTGCTTTTTAGTTTGCTGTTTCTTTTGATAAGCGGCTTCCAATGTTTCGCGAAGGAAATTCAAACAAGCACTGATTTATTGAATGAAATCGCCCATGCAAGCAAAAAACAGGTTGTTTTGGTAAATTTTTATGCTTCATGGTGTTCCCCTTGCCGTCAAGAGATCGCGGACCTTATTGAAATAAGAAAAACATTTTCTCAGGAACAATTGAAAATCATCGGAATCAATTTGGATGAGAATGAAGAAACAATGCGTTCCTTTAATCGGGACATAGGCATAAATTACGAAACGTACCATGATTTCCAAGGGCAAATTTCCGGTTTTTTTAATTTTCAGGGTATCCCGTTCAATATTATCTATGGCAAAAACGGAAAAGCCGTCTATGCGCAGTCAGGCTCTATTCCTTTTGAAAAACTGTCCGATTTAATTGAATACGGTTTAACAAAATAACATTAATATTTGAGGAAAGCATGCATACATTAAAAGAAGTTATCTCTGAACAGGAAATCCAAAAAAGAGTTAAAGAATTAGGCAAAGAAATTTCAAAAGTGTACGAAGGGGAACCTCTTGTCATTCTCTGCACCCTGAAAGGCGCTTTCCTTTTTTTCAGCGATTTGGTCCGCAGCATAACCTGCCCCCATGAAATTGATTTTGTGCGTGTCGCAAGCTACGGCAACAGCGACACTTCTTCAAACACTATTTCTTTTACCAAGGATATTGAAATCAATATCGAGGGAAAACATGTCCTCATTGTTGAAGATATTGTCGATACCGGACTTACCATGGAATTTCTGCTGACACAATTCAATGCCAGAAAAGCGAAAAGCGTAAAAGTCGCAACATTGCTCAGCAAAAAAGCCAGACGCGAAAAATCAGTCGCCATCGACTTTGTGGGTTTTTACATACTTGACGGATTTCTTGTCGGCTATGGCTTGGATTATGCTGAAAAATACCGTTCTCTTCCAAGTATCAACGAACTTGAAATATAAATTTTAGGACATACCATGCTTGTTACCTGCCCAAACTGCAAAAGTGTTTTTAAATTACCCAAACAGGAAGATATTGACAAAAAACTCCGCTGTTCCATCTGCAAAACGGTTTTTGCCATCCGTGAAACAGAATATAAGCTTGAAGCGGGAGAAGAAGGAAGCCCCCAGGAAGCTGGTCCTTCAAACACCGGAATACCCCGCATAGATTTGGACACGCCTTTTGCAAATGATAAATCCGTGAAAAAGAAAAGTCTGACTGTACGGATTTTTGCAATTTTATTTTTCGCTTCCATTTGCTTTATTTCCATATTATGGTCTTTCACCGATTACCTTGACCCGATAAAAGAAAAATATTTCAGCAAGGATGAGGCGAAAATTCAAGAAAAAATCGAAGCGGAAAACAAACGTATCGAAGAGTTGACGCAAAAGGTTAAATTGCTGCAGATAAACGGGTTGCGCCAATATACGATGCCCAACGATAAAATCGGCACACTCACCGTTATTGAGGGGAAAGTTGTCAACGGTTTTGACGAACCGCGCGGTTTCATTCAAGTTGAATGTTCGCTGTACAGCGAATCCGGCGAATTGCTCATCGACAAAAAACAAATTGCCGGAACCAGCCTTTCCTTATTCCAACTGCAGGTGTTGAACGAAGAGGAATTGGAACAAACCCTCAACAACAATCTCGACATCATGCAGAGAAATACCAATATCGCGCCGGGCGCGAGCACGCCGTTCATGTGTATTTTTTATAACCCTCCCCAAAATGCCGCAAATTTCAATATTAAGATTGTTTCTGCTGAAAACCCTGAAAAAATGGAAGCGCCTCAGCCGGAACAGGCATCCTTTTAACAAAAGCCCAGAAATGGGCTTTTCTTTGATTATGGTATGGCAAGCGAACTGTATAAAATCCCGAATCTGAAACTCTCTGATGACAAAAGCCCTTTTCCTCTTAATTCCGAGTATTGTTTCAGAATACAGGAAGAAATAAAAAAAAGCGTCTTTATCATAAGCATAGGACATGCAAATTCAAAAGAAAGCGCAAAAATTTTTATCGATAAAATCTGCAAGGAATTTGCCGATGCAACCCATAATTGCTATGCTTTCGCCGTTGGCGCTCCAAAAGACACTGCCTGCATAGGGCAATCGGACAATGGCGAACCCCACGGAACAGCCGGAAAACCCATGCTGAATATTCTTCTCCATTCCGATATAGGTGAAATTGTCGCGGTGGTGACACGGTATTTCGGGGGAATAAAGCTTGGTACAGGCGGACTTGTGAAAGCCTATCAGGGTTCGGTCGCCCATGCCTTGGAAGTTTTGCCGTGCACGGACAAAATCCCTTATAGTCAAATACAGCTGAGCTGCGGATATGAGCATATCAATTTATTGCACTACCATTTGCCGTT
>DONZ01000204.1 GCA_003512875.1 Desulfovibrio sp.
TCATAATATTCCAATTTATAATTCAGGACAATGCGGGTATACTCGCCTATGGGATAAAAAACTCCCAGCTCCGTTCCGGTGGCTTTCCTGTCATAGCTGGACCATTCGTAATCTTCGCTGTATACGTTTGCGGTAAAACCCAAATTCGTATCATTGACGCGGGGGTTCACGAAATAACCGCGCATGGAGGATTTCTTGCTGGACACATACCCCTGCAAACCGACGGAATATCCTTTGCCGAACAGATTGTCTTTTTGAATGTTTGCGCTTACCCCGATGTTGTCATAGGTGGAATAGCCGATACCGAGCCCGACCCTTCCCGTATCGTTTTCAACGACGGAAAGCTTCATGTCCACTTCACCGGAAACGCCTGTCGGCAGCAAATCGACATTGACTTCTTTAAAATAGCTCGTCATGTTCAGTCTGTCGATGGAACGCTGAACTTTGCTGCCGTCATAAGCCTGCCCGTCAGCCAGGCGCAATTCGCGCAAAATGACATTGTCCCTGGTCGAATGGTTGCCTTCAATGATCACATTCCTGATGTAAACTTTTTCATTCGGCTGCAAAATAAAATAAACGTCAATAAGACCGTTCGCCTTGTCAAGCGGAGTATCCACGTCAACATTGGCAAAAGCGTACCCGTAATGCGTATACAAATCCTTCAGGGTCTGAATATCGTCCTGCATTGCTGTAAGATTGAAATATTCTTCATCTTTTTGTATATTGTCAAGCTTGATTTTCTCATATAGCTCATCGGTGCTTTCAAGCAAATCCCCCCTGAAACCGATTTGCCCGATTTTATAGCGGATACCAGGGGAGATATTGAAATTAACAATAATACCGTCTTCTTCATAAAAAATTTCCGGACGTGCCGCAATCGCGTCAAGATATCCGCTTTGCACCAAATAACCTTGAACCTGCTGCGTGTCGCCCTCAATATCTTCTTCTTTTAAAATACCGTACTTCGTAAACCATGAAAACATATGGTGCTTGCGGATTTTGGTCACTTTACGCAGTTCGTCCTGCATATCTTCGTCAACGCCGATCATATTGACTTCTTTCACATAAAGCTTGTTTCCCGCCTCAACATTGATGATGAGGTTCGCACCTTTCTTGTTTTCCGTCGGCTGGATATTGTACTTTGCTTCAACAAGGTAGTATCCTTGTTTGCGATACAATTCCTTAATAATTTCAAGGTCATTGATTATGGTCTTTTCATTTAACACTTTTCCGGGCTGGGTTTGTATCGCCCCGAGGGCATCTTCTTCACTGACGGCATCGTCGCCGAGCACGCGGATAGCGTTGATACGCGGTTTTTCAACGACATCGACAATTAAAACATCGTTATTGTCAACATATGCCGTCACATCATTAAAATATCCCATTGCCCAAACAGCGCGGATATCCTCATCGAGTTTTTCCGCGTCAGCCGTATCGCCTACACGGGAAACCAAAACATTTTTAATGCGTTCGGGGTCGATAAGCAATGTTCCGCGCACGACAATATCCTGTATGCCGCCTTTGCTTCTCATGGACATATTGACAGCCTTCACCGAATCATCAACCACGGAAGAAAGCATGAGCAAATGCGCGCCCTGCTTCGAAATGGAACGGGACACACCGTTTTTCGCGGTCACAAAACGCATATCCAAATCAAAACTTTCACCAATTTGGTTATATGTGCCGTAAAGGGCATAATCCGCACCTGCGTTTCTTGCTGCGGCACGGGCTGAAGCGACATCACCGACCTGTATATTTCTTTTTACGACTTGCAAACCGCTTTTGCGCAGACTATTGGTAAAAAGTTCGTCAAGGGACGCCTGCACGGTATTTTTCCCTTGGGCATTAACCGCAAAGGGAAGCAAAAGCACTTTTGATGCGGCAAAAGCATTGCCTGCCAAAGAAAAACACATCATCAATACAAAAAGAATATTAATACATTTTTTGTTCATGAAAAGCTCCGGACTTTAATTCAACGACACGTTGCATTTGATTGGCTATTTCCCTATTATGCGTCACCATGACGAGGGTCATTCTCTTTTCTTTATTCAAATTTGTCAATACCTGCATTATTTGTTCACCGGTTTTAAAATCCAAATTCCCTGTCGGCTCATCGGCAAGAAGCACTTTCGGAGACAAAAGCACAGCCCTTGCAATGGCAGCCCTTTGTTTTTCACCCCCTGAAAGAGTGGTCACAAGATGCTTAGCCCTATGGGAAAGCTCAACCATTTCAAGCAGTTCATAGGCTTTTTGCAATGCTTCGCTTTTTTTCATTCCGGAAATGATCGCCTGCATAGCCACATTTTCCGCCGTGGTAAATTCCGGCAACAGATGATGGAATTGAAAAACAAAACCCATTTCCTTATTTCTGAGAAAATTTTTTTCTTTTTCCTGCAGTGCGTGAATATTTTTATCCTCAAAAAAAACTTCTCCGGAGCTTGGATTGTCCAATCCTGCCAAGATATTCAAGAAAGTGGATTTTCCGCTTCCGGAGGCACCGAGCACGGCAAGCATTTCTCCTTTTTCAATAAAAAAAGTGCATTATACCACCATGTGGAAACATAGTGGATAAAGCACTTTGACTACTTTATCTAAAAATGAGTTTTAGACAATATTTTATTTTTTGCGTCTTAAACGCTTGTATGTTCTTCTTAAACGACGTTGACGCTCACGTTCTGCCTCTTTTTCAGCCTCTTGTTCTCGCTTATATTTAATTGGATTTTGCAATATAAAGGTTTGAACCGCTTGGAAGAGGTTGGAAATTACCCAGTAAAGTGTAATCGCAGATTGGAAACCAATTGCCATTACACCAACCATCACTGCCATACCATATGTCATAACCTTAGTCATCCAATTTTGAGATGAACTTGGGGTGGATAACTGACTGATATAGGTAGAAATGAAAGTGAAGATCATTGCCAAAATTGGCATTACATAATATGGATCTGGTTTTCCTAAATCCATCCACAAGAAATGCCCATTCTGCAGTTGTGGTGTACGCCAAATAGCTTGATACAAGGCATACATAACAGGCAACTGAATAACCACAGGTAAACATCCAGTATATGGATTTACCCCTGCTTCTTTATAAAGCTTGTTGGTTTCTTGCGACAATAACTGTCTTGATTCTGCATCACGTCCAGGATATTTTTTACGCAATTCATCCACTTGTGGTTGAATTTGTTGCATCTTTGATGTACTTCTGATTGTTATAGCATTCAGAGGTAACAAAATAATTCTAATTAAAATAGTAAAGACAATGATTGTCCAACCATAATTGTTACCTAACAGCTTAGCTAACCAAAGTAAAAATGCAGACACGTAATAAACAATCCAACGATCCCACCAATTTCCACTGGTGTGAGAAACGGGTGCTTGTTGACCAGTATTTGTAGCACATCCTGTTAAAACCACTGCTATGGCAAATACTGCTAGAATCGCAAGAAGACGTTTAACATTTCTCTTTGTTAAAATGTCCTTCACTCTAACTTTCCTCAATTTCATCTTCATCTGGTATTTTCTCAATGACGTGAGCTAAGGTTAAAGCATGCAACAAATTTTTGCGTACCTCAGTCATGTCAAAATTGCGAGCATAAGGCCGAGTAATTACCAAAAAATCAACACTAGGATCAATCTCCTGTTTATTTTCAGTGATCACTGCCCGAATATAACGTTTGAGTCGATTTCGGACAACAGCAGTATGACCGACTTTTTTACCAACAGAAATTCCAACACGAAAGTGCTTATTTTCTGCTTTCTCTATTTTATAGATTACAAAAGCTCGGTTAGCGACTGAATCGCCTAATTTAAAAGCTCGTTGAAAATCCTTTTCAGATTTAACTCGATAAGACTTTCTCAAAA
>DONZ01000191.1 GCA_003512875.1 Desulfovibrio sp.
AAACCGACAGAATAAAAGGCCTCCGTATATCCCCAATAATCGTCGTGTCTGTCTTCGGGGTCGAAAATCGGTCCGGGGGAAAGGAAAATACGGCGCAATTCGCCGATGTCCTTTGTCAGCAAACCGCCAAGACGCGGACCCATTGTCTGCAAAAAGATAAGTTCTTTTTTCTTTAAAATCGGAATATGCTTAATATCCGAAAGCGTTTTAAACTTTTCAATATTGAATTGGGCTCTGTCAAAACGTTTCTTAACGTCTTCAGAATAACGGTACGCATAAGAAAGCAATTCTTTTAATTGAATCAAATTATATTGCTTACGCTCACTTTCATCTAAAACTTCACGGCGGCTGTAAATGCCTTCTGTACGGTCTTTACGGGTCATGGAAACCTCACTTTTTATTATGGAAACCGACTATACATAAGTTAAAATCAAAATGCAAGAACTTTTTTATTTGTATAAAAAATTCAATATGTTATATATTATTCTTTAGAATTGTTGCACTTTTCTCCAAACTATGCTAGTTGCTAACACATTGGAATAGCATTATTAAATTTCAGCTCAAAAAAAAGATACGGCATACCATGCAAAAAAAAATCCTGCTCCATTCCTGCTGCGGACCATGTTCCATTATGGCTTTGGAATATTTGAAAAAAAATAATTTTGAACCGCATATTTTTTATTATAATCCCAATATCCACCCCCAAAAGGAATATTTTTTACGCCTGAACGCCATGCAGCAAGTCGCCAAGACCTATCAAGCTCCCCTTGTAGTCGGCAATAATGAAGATTTTTTTAAAACAATAAAAAAAGAAAATCATGAACTTGACCTTACAAGCCTTCAAGAAAATTTTAAAACATTGTTCAGTCCCGACCGGCTTATGCAGGAAGCAATGCAAAAAATTCTCACCAAATGGAAACGCTATGCCGAGCTTTTTCCAAGCCGTGAATTTGATACGCTGCGTATTTATGCCGAAGGCAAACACCATGCTGTTGCCGATTTTAAAACGCTTCAGTCTCTTTTGGTCATAGACAGTTACGCTTTTGTCAAATTTCTCAGCACATATCAGGAAAAAGAACGCTGTAAGGAATGTTATAAGGAACGCATGATCAAAAGTGTTTTTTATGCAAAAGAACAAGGTTTTGCTGAATTTACCTCCACCCTTTTGTATTCCAAATATCAAAATCATGAAGATATTTGCCTTGCCATTGAAAAAGCCCTGCAAGTGGTCAATAACAACACAAAAACACAGCTCAATTTTCATTATGTCGATTTTCGGGAATTTTGGCAGCAAGGCATTGACAAATCGAAAGAATTGAATATTTACCGCCAAAAATGGTGCGGCTGCGTTTTAAGCCGTTTGGAAAGCCTGAAGCAAACGGCGGAGCGGGAATACAAAAAACGTATCCGTAACGCCGGGTAAAAACAAACAAAGCGGAAATTATCCCAAACAATAGTAACCAATCACCCGCGACAAGCACATCAGCCCTGCAAATCCAATCACAACAAGCAAAATTTTCCTAAAGTTTTTTTGGGTGATATATTTGATGAAAGGAAAAGAAACGAGCATGCCCAAAATACCGGCAGGCACGCCGATATATAGGTATGTCAAAAATTCTTCGGTATAAAAGCCCGCGAAATAATGACTCACGCAGCTTGTTCCCGTGATGATGATCAAAGCGGAACCTAAAGCCCCAAGGGCTTTTTGCTGTTTCCAGCCCGTATATAAAATATATATGGCAAGCGGCGGACCGGTGAAGGAAATGGTTGAGCCGAAAAATCCGGAAAAAAATCCGCAGATACCGCCGACAACGGTGCTGTTTCTTTCTTCGGCAACTTCATATTTTTGCATGAAATTCCACACGACATAAGCGATTAAGGTAAACGCCATAACAAGTTCCAAAATATGCGAAGAAAGAATTTTTAAAAAATATGAACCGAGCACAGCCCCGGGAACAGCACAAAACAAAGCGGGAAGAATGATTTTCACATGAAATTCGGAACGATATTTTATGGCGAGCACGGAAGACAGGATTGTGACAAGAATGCATGAAAGAGGCACAATTAATTGAATATCCATGAATAAGGTCATAAACGGCACAGCAACCAACGCCGCCCCCATGCCGCTTATTCCATTAATGAAGCCTGCCAAAATCCATATGCCCGCAAAACATATCTGTTCCATAACAATATCCTTGATAAAAACCTAATTCATGCAAACACAAAAATCAAATCATTTCTGATAAAAAAAGTTACACCTTGCTGCAAATTTTGTTGCCAAAATACACACCGAAACCATAGACCAGGCACTGCAGCTAACGCAGCAACAGACGCAACAAGCTGAAATAACATAGAAAAAAGTATTGGAATAATATTTGCAGAAAAATTATATCGGCAAGGGATCGCACATCCAAACAATGTCGAATCCCCTTATTAATCCTAACTTGGCAAAATCATTTACGCTTTCATCGCACAATGCAAATGCTTTTGCCCAATACAATAAAAAAGGACGGTGAAAACATTATTGAATAAAAAAGCACAAACCATACAATAGTTACAACAAGCCTCATTCAGAGGCTTTTTCCTTTTTTCCGTTACCCGTCCAAACAAAAACACAAAAACTAAAATGTTTCCAGCAAGGCGTCTATGGCGTCAACATCAAAAACCGCCAAACCGCACTTCAACGCTTCTTTTCTTTCAACATAAAGATTGTCAATCAGTATTCCTCTTTCATCTTCATAATAAAGAGATTTTTTTTCATCATCAGAAATATGGATAATTTTTGCAAAAAGCGCCGTATCGATTTTATATTTTTTTAAATATTCCTCGACATCGCCTTCATGCTTCGTAAGCAAAACAACTGTTTTCCCTTTGTTGACGCACTGATACACAAAAGCGATCATTTTTATGTTCACGGCTTCGTTCACAATGAGCGTATCGTCCAAATCAAGGTAAACCGTCCGATAATCAAAGGAAAGCTCATACTTTGTCTGCAACGACCGGGAAATGCGGACAAGAAAAGGATTGTCCAATATATCCAAATCATAGCCCAAGGCATCATAACAAGCCAAAAGCGGCAGATTTATTCCCTTATGCCTTGTCAAATTCATGGTCGTTGCGATACGGGTTGAAACTTCCAGCAATTTCCATGCGCCGCAGGCATCTTTTTTTATCTGACAAAACCACAAGCCGCGCAAAACAAGCGACGAGTTAAGTTTTAACAGAATATTCATGATTTCATCGGAAAGGGGATACGAGCGTGAACTGTACGCGATCCCTTGTTTTATGACGTCACGGGTTCTTGCCCCCGCATAAAGCAAACGTCCTTTTCTGTCCGTGAAACAATCAACCGTAAGCTCGATACCGGGTAAATATTCGCAAAAAAGCATATCGTCCAAGGAACGCGTCAAAAGCTTCATATCCTCTTCGCTTTGCAAAAATTGGCAAAAATTACCGCCTTGTCCGATTTTCGGTTTTGCGAAAGAGGGAAAAACAAGATTTTCCAAAGCGTAGACTTCGGGACAAAAATCTTCATTGCGCAAAAAACGATACAATTTTTCCTTATCTCTGCACAACACTGCGGTATGCAAAGGCGAACACAAGACTTTTGCGGGAAGCTTATCTTCAACTTCTTTCAGATATTCGGCAACAGAATCATGGGTGGGGAAAATGTATTCTATTTTTTTGGCAATCAGGGCGTCAATGAAAGAAGGCAAAAAATCATCCTCGAAAACATAGGGCAGACCGTCATAAATTTCACGGTATTCAAACTTGCAATGCTCCACTTTGCTTGCCAAACCAATCACATTAAAACGGACGGCATACTGCAAAGAACGGTATAATTCATATGCATTTTCCGCTTCACAGGGAAAAACGCCGACATTAATTTTTTTCATCATCAATCATTCCTTTTACGGTATAAATGCCAAGCCAGCTTGCCGTTCCGCCGATTTTTCCGCCGCTGTAATAATGTATAAAGGAAAAGCAAGAATTGACAGCCGAAAGAATTTTTTTAAAAACAGGCAAAGCGCTGCTTGCAGGATAGAAAGCTTGAAAAAGCCTTAATTTAAAACTGTCCCTGAAAAAGAAAACATCTTCCAATTCGGCGGAATATCGGGATTTTGTCGACATAGCCGTTGTGATACCGCCAAAAAGCATTCGCACGCTTTGCGGATAATAAGGGCGAACATGGGTGAAATCATAATAAAACCGTTCCCCGAGAACAGGCGTGACAATGATGATTTTTCCGTCTTTTTTCAAATAAGGCAATATGGAGTCAAACAATTCAACCAGTTCATCACCGGAGAAATGTTCAATCACGTGCGAAAGCAAAATGCAGTCAAAACGCTGTTTCTTTAACTCCGCGCTGTCCGCATACACTTCAAAACCCAGAAACCGCAAATCGGCGACCTGTTCAGGATTGACATCAATACCAACCGCATCAACGCCAAGTTCTTTCATTATTTTTAAATACTTACCCTGACCGCAGCCGTAATCAAGAACTCTTTTCCCCGCATATGCAGAAAGAATTTCTCTTATCTTTTTCTCTTCAAAATCCTGATAATGCGTTTTCATAAAATTATGCATAGATACCCTGTAACGCGCTTGCTCCAACAGCACTGCGCATGTTTAAAACCGGCTCAATTAGCCCGCCGTCATTTTTTATGAAAATCATGTTGAAACAGATACGGAATTAAGTCAATGCAAATTGTAATTGACTTTTATTTTAAAAAAAATAAAATAAAAAGAACCAGTAACAAAAAAATTAATGTATTCAAATTTTTATATCCCCCTATTTAATCAAATGGCATAAAAATTGAATAGAAAAAAGAGAATACCAAAAAGGACAAAATTATGACGATCGCTTATTCAGATATCTTATTACTGCAAATGCAGCAGCAAGCAATGCTTTTTGACTTGTCTTCCATGCAGGGCAGACAATGGTCCACGCAAAGAATAACAGATTTCTTTATAAATATCCAACACTTGCTGCCTGTACAAAGTATTGTTGAAATCGGCGCCCATGAGGCAGGTTTTTCCCTTTCCGTAAAGAAAAAATTTCCGCAGTTCAATGTGTTCGCCTATGAAGCCAATCCCTATGTTTATGAAAAATATATCAACACGCCGGCAATTCAAAATTCCGCCATTCATTATGAACACCTTGCAGTCAGCAATTATGACGGAGATGTCACATTTCATATCAGCAACACCATTCAAGCGAAACAGGAAGCGAAAGACAGCAAACGCCACTCCATTTTGGAACGTAAAACAAACGACAGCACAACGGATATCACGGTAAAGTGCAATACGCTCGATACATTATTTAAAAATGAACTTTCCCATAATCAAGGCTTTTCTTTATGGATTGACGCGGAGGGCGCGACTTCGCTTATTTTGGAAGGCGCCAAAAACCTTCTTCCCCATGTGTATTCCGTTTTTGTTGAAGTCGAGTCACAAACCAAATTTAAACAACAATGGAATGAAAAAGAACTGTGCGACTTCATGCTTGAAAACGACTTTCTTCCCATTGCCCGCGATTTCGCTTTCCGCCACCAATACAACATGATTTTCGTAAAAAAAGATTATATCAATACCATTGAATTCTTATACCAAAATCACTTTTCCAACACGTTAAGCGCCAAAATCCGCTTCATTGCAAAACAAACCCCTTTGAGCCTGCTTAAAGCCAAATACATCAAAGCCCCGGCGGTGGAAACTCTTCTGTCCGAACCTCTTCCGGAAAAAATTTCCACCATAGAAGAATTGGAACAGGCATATTCCCTTATTCCGGAACTGCGGGAAGTAAAAGAATTAACTTCCGTCAATGATGTTGTCATTGTCTGCAACGACAAAGAATTGGACTTTACCATAAACTGGTATACGGAGAAATTGGGAAAAGTCCCGACCTTGTATGTAAAAGATTTATCCTACAATAAATATCCGGACTTAGCAATTTATGATTTAAATCAAATTGATAATTCCATGAATATCCATCTCTTTTTCAAACAAGGAAAAGGACCGAGCTTAAGTTCTTTTGCATATTTGGCAATGTCTTTGCATTATAAAGGCGTTTCAAAATACAGCATTGAACCGTATTCTTTGGAACAAATGTACTGCAACAACAAACAAACCCCATTCACTCAGGAAGAAAACCAAACCCTTATGAGTTTTTACAACATTCTTGCAGATATTCCAAGCAAATACACATTCTTGGCAGCCTGCAAAGCAAGGCAGTCAGGCCGCCCCGGATTTATTCCGATGACCAATTTTGAACAGTATCTCCACCCCGAAGTTCCGCTTCTTTCCACTGACATCATGTGCGAGGGAGGAGTTGACAACGGATATACGACAGAACTTTTCAGCCAGCTGCAAAAAGACGGATTGGTTTATGCTTTTGAGCCTGTCATGGAAAATTATGAAAAATCTCAAAAAAAATTGAGCAATACTCCCAATGCCCTGCTCATACAAAAAGCCTTATGGTCAAAAACCTGCCAAATCGGTCTGAATACCAATACGCTCAGTCTCAGCGGCGCCCATATCAATGTCAATGATACGGAAAATCTTTGCGATGCCGTGTCCATTGACGATTTTTTCGCCGGCAAAAAACTTGACATCATCAAACTTGATGTCGAAGGTGCGGAAATTCCTGTTTTGGAAGGAGCATCAAACACCATAAACCAGCAAAAACCGAAACTTCTTCTTTCCATATACCACAGAAGAAATGGACTTGACCTTATCAATATTCCCAAACTGCTCGCTCCGTTTTATAATGATTATCAATTCTATGTTGCTCACCACAGACCTTGGTATAATGAAACTATTTTATACGCCATTGCAAAATAAGGAAAAAAAATGAATTTTGACCAATATTTAAATGTATTGCCTGCAAAAATCAATTCTGAACTGGAAGCTGCCAGACTGTTGAGTTCCCTTCCGCTTCTCAGACAAATAACATCCGAACTGAAACCGGATACGATTATTTGCTGTGATATTAAAGAATTAAATGCGGCACTTGAATTTTATAAGGGGCAGGAACATCGTATCCGCGCATTCCATGTACTGGGATTAAAAGAGGAAATAAAAAACAAAAATGCGAAAATCATTCCTTTTACGACGTTCACAAAAGAAGACAATATCCATTGTTTCTTTCTCCCTGATTTAAGACCAGCCTGCACGGCGTATAGAAATTTATCCATCGCATTGTCAAAGCTCAATATACAGGAATACACCATTGAAGCAAAAAGCGCATCCAAGTTTTATCGCCGCAATTCTTTCATATTTATCAACAACATGCTGCAGACCGCCATTGACAATTACAATGTCCTTGAAGACAATCTAAGCAGATATACCTATTTGGCTGTTTGGAAATCACGCCATGTTTGCAATCCCGGATATATTCCCATGGCGGAATATGACCAGTATTGGCACCCTCTTGTTTGCGCAAAAGAAAACGACATCATCTGCGAAGGCGGTCCCTGTGATGGAAGAACAACCGTAGAGTTCACCCAAAAACTTAATCACAACTGCCAAATTGTCACGTTTGAACCCGACCCGCAGTATTATAAAAATACCGCTGCAAACTGCGGCGCTTATCCCAACATTGAAATTGTTGCCAAAGGCCTGTATGATTTTACGGGAACACTGTATATCAACACGGATAATTATGTGAAAGTGGTCAAACAAAAAATCAAAGAAGAAGATTTTGAATGTCCAGTCACTTCCATTGACGATTATTTTTTAAACACAAAATATGATAGGATTGATTTTATAAAAATGGATATTGAGGGTGCGGAGCTGAACGCGCTTATGGGTGCGAAACAAATACTGCGAAGAGACAAGCCTAATTTAGCCATTTGTATTTATCATAATCGCATAGATTTCATTACCATACCTGAATTTTTACGCAAACTTGATTTGGGCTACAAACTCTATGCAGGGCATCACCGTCCTTGGTATGCGGAAACAGTTATTTATGCGACAGCAAGGTAAGGCGAAATACCATGATTATCAAAACCGGCAACGAAGCATTATGGAACAAAGATTCATGCACGTTTTTTGCATTGAACTGCAATTCCAGCTTTCTAATGTTCCTGTGCCAATTGGTACGATACGGCTGCAGCAAGACCGCAGCACTGCCTGAGCGAAAAAAATAACCAAAAGAAAATGCCATGAATACAATTATTAAAGCAGGTTCAGACCTACACTGGAAAAAAAACACCATGCATATTACAGGGCATTTCAATATGGACTGTAATTTTAAATGTTCCTACTGCATTGTTGACACATTCCGAAAAACTTTTAACAACCAATTATCTCCAACAGCTCTCTATAATCTTTTTTCCAGCCTGCCTCTGCTGAAAAAAGATTTCTATACGTTTAATATTTCAGGAGGAGAACCCTCTCTTTACACGTATTTTCCACAAGTACTTAACTATATGAAAGAATTTATTCCTTCAAATAAACTCAGGGCAACATGGATGACTAACGGTTCATTGCTGCATAAGCTTGAAG
>DONZ01000234.1 GCA_003512875.1 Desulfovibrio sp.
GATGTCCCGCAAGAACAATTCCCGCCTCCGAATCAAAGGGATGGGATTTTGCAACAAACGGATCACAATGCGTATTAAGCCATGCCTCGTTTTCCGGAATTTCCGTTTTTTCAATCTGTTTCGTATAAAAACCATGGGCGGAAAGAAAATCCATTAAATACCGCCCGACCTTTTCAACCCCTTCCCTGTCACCGGTAAAGGAACACAAATTAACAATATGCTCCAGCATATTGAGCATCTGCGCTTCCTTATCAGAAAAAAAATCTTCGATTATTTTCGCATGCATAGCCATAACTTACTGAATTTGGTTGATCCACGTCGGGTCAAGCGCTTCGAGTTTCTCTTTCGTTTCCATCATGACACCGTTATTCGCCTTGTAAAACTCCACAATTTCGTTTAACCAATCATAAACCACGCTTGTTTGATTTTTATCATTGAACATGACTTTTTGTTCGTCAAGGGTGAAAACAGGGTGATTGCGCAAATCGAAAAGAGCCTCGTCCCGCGTTATATCCAAATTCAATTCTTCTTTGAAAAACGTTTGATATTCAGGGGCGAGATCTTCCAACGGCTTGGTTCGCAGCAACTCTATGCCTTGCATATACATTTTTAAAAACGCCGTCACCAGCTGCGGATTTTTTTCAGCATATTCAACATTCACGACAATGAGAACCGGCTGAAAAACATTGCAGGTCCCGCCATCGGCTATCGCTTGGAACCCCATTTTATCGGCTTCAAAAACATATGGGGACCATACCCCGGCAATATCCCCGAAACCGCCTTTAAAAGCTCCGAAAGCAGGTGTCATTTCCATAAACTGCATTTTGACGTCTTTTTCCGTCAAATCAAACAGTTTCAGCCATGAATCCACCAAGTAATGGGCAGAAGAACCTTTGGCGCACAATATTTTTGCATTACGTACAAGTTCAGGGGAGCCGTAAACATCGGGATATGCAGGATCATATCCTTTTTGCCGCAAAAGAGGGCTGTTGTTTCGCACATAGAGCATATTGGAATTTGACTCATTATTCGCTATCGCAATAATTTTTATTTCCTTATTGAAATATCCGGTCAATGCGGGAACGGCGCCCATGCCGGCAATTCCCCAGCCATAGGCTTTCATTCCGTCAAGAATGCTCTTGCCTGAATCAAAATTCAAAACGTCCAGTTTAAAACCGTGCTCTTCATCCCACCCGTGCTTTTGCGCATACCAGACAATGAATTTTTCATGCTCACCAAGCCATGCTGTTTTTATTCCGGGCAAATCCCGGGCATGGACCGAAAAGGTAAAAAATACGGAAACAATACATGCCAGTATGAATGAAAAAAATTTTAAATTTTTCATAGCAACCTCGCAAATAAGGCAAACCGTCATAAAACGGCTTGCCTTATTTTTTAAAAATTATTTTCTTTTAACGTTTTTCCGATATAATCCCAAATATTTTCCATGACAACTTGAAATTCGGCAGCAGGCAAATAATCCGCGGTAAGCCCCGCTTTCTTGAATTTTTCCTGTACGGAGCTGTCTTCCAATGCTTCTTTGATTAAATCCTGCATCGCAATAATACAGGAATCAGGCGTTCTTTTTGGTGCGAGCAATCCATGGGAAGAAGCGAAAACAAACGTGTCGTTATCCCCCAGCTGTTCTTTAAACGTCGGAACATCCGGAAATTCTTCAAGCCTTTTGTCGCTGCTTACCGCAATCATTGTGAAGTCACCGGAATCGACATACGGTTTCTGATTGATTGTTACGCCAAAAGCGGCGCTGACATGCTTGCCGAGAAGGGCTGTCGATACGTCGTGTCCGCTTGTGTAACTGATATGGGGCAAATTAACATCAGGGTACGCTTTTAAAATATTCGTCATGAAAATACGTTGGGTCGAAAGAGCGCCATGGGTGGCATAATTGTACTTTCCGGGTTCTTTTTTCGCCATTTCAAAAAATTCGTTTAAATTCGCAATGCCGGAATCCTTATTGACGGAAAGGCTGAGCCACATATTTGTCACTTGCGCCACCGCTTTGAAATCACCGATAGTGTATCCGGTTTTCCTGATTTGAGGCGTTGCGGAAAATGTCGCCAAGGCAGGAAAACCGAATGTGTACCCGTCTGGTCTTGCCCTTGCGACATCAAGCATTGCAGGCGCTCCCGCCCCGCCACCTTTGCATACGATATTCAAAGTGATTTGATGTTTATTTTGAAAATATTCCGCTAAAATTCTCGCCGCGATATCAACAGCCCCCCCTGGTCCGAAAGGAATGATAATGGTTACGGGACGGTCAGGATAAGCGGCTTTGGCCATATCGGGCGCACCAAAGCCCAATAAGCTTATCCCAAGGAACACGACCAACAATTTGTTCATCTTTTTCATAATACTCTCCTGTTGTTATTTATGGAAATAATCGGCTGCCTGTATGCTTGCCAGCGCAATTAATTCACAGCGCGGAATAATGGTCGACGGAATGATATATTCCTTTTCATTGTGCAAAAAACCTCCCTCAGGTCCCATACTGCAAATACTGGGAATTTTTAAAACACTTGAGCAAAACCCGGATTCGGCTGCACCTTTTGACGCTTCGACAAACGGGACATACTGTATCATTTCCCCTGCGTTTTTTACAAATTCATATAATTTTTTCGCACCCGCATTTGGAACCAAAGGCGGCAAGCGCAAACCGCCGCTAAGAGAAGTGCGGGTTCCTTCCACATATGTTTTTGCCGCTTCTTCTTTTATCGCTTCGACAAGCCGCTCGCCTTCCTCCAAGGTTTTGTACGTAAGATGTATCCTTGCCATTGCGTTGGGAGCGACAGAATTGGCAGAAGTGCCGCCTTTTATGATTCCGGTATTGACGGTTTTGTCCCTTGATAAGTCAACATATTTGTCAAATGCCAAAATTTTATGCGCCAGCTCCAAAATTGCGGAAGCCCCTTCCGCATAAGCTCTGCCCGCATGAGAAGATTTACCCGTAATTTCCAATAAAATATGTCCGGATCCCTTTCGTTCGATCGTAACCCCGTTTCCTACATATCCCGGCTCGGAACAAAAAGAAACCAATGCATTTTTCAGTTCATCCTGCAAAACCGGCAAAGCCGAAGGGGAACCGATTTCTTCATCAGGCGAAAACGTCAATGTGATCGGACAAGAAACCAAGCCTAATTCTTTCAATGCCCTGGCAACAAAAATATTCATTATCAAACCGGATTTCATATCCACAATTCCGGGTCCGTAGGCCCTGTCATTTTCTTTATCGAAATAAAACGGACGCCTGCCTGCCGTGCCCTTGGGAAATACGGTATCCATATGCGCCAGAAAAACAATGCCCGCACCATCTTCTTTCTTATGGGTCCTTGCTGTAAAAACATTTCCCAACTCCGCTTGCCACGGCTCATCTTCCGGGCATTCCTTTTTCGCAGCTTTCTCCGTGATAAAATCTGTCCCTTCAAAAAATGAGCATACCGTTTCACCGAGAACATTCACATCTTTTCCGTCATGGGAAAAAGAATCCATATTGACAATCAATTCGATTTTTCCCAGCATTTCCTCATAATGGTCATTAAACCATGCGAAGAGCAGTTTCGCTTTATCTCGCAGTTCCATAAGTTCCTCCTATTTTTTGGATTTGATATGACGGACAGCCTTTGTGATAATCGGATTGCAAACAATCAAAAAACTGACAAACAAAATAATGCAGGTTACCGGGCTGGTGTAAAATATGCTGTAATCATTTTGGGAAATAGACAATGCCCTTCTGAAATTGGTTTCGGCTATCGGTGATAAAATCATTGCAAGCAATAACGGAGGCTGCGGAATATCGAATTTTTGCATGAAATATCCCAAGGTACCGAAAATTGCGACAACCAAAAGGTCAAAGGTTGAATTGTTCACCGCATACCCGCCGACGACGCAAAGCGTCAGCACCACGGGCATAAGCAAATTTCCCGGAATAGCGATGATTTTGCCCGCAACGCGGACGGTCAGCAATCCGGTGCCGAGCATAAAAATATTGGCGATGACAAAAGCCGCGAACAAACCGTAAACCGTAACGGGATGTTCAACAAAAAGCAGCGGTCCGGGAGTCAACCCCTGTATCATCAATGCCCCAAGCATGATAGCCGTGACAATGTCACCGGGAACACCGAGCGTTAATAAAGGAATTAACGCCCCGCCGCAAACCGCGTTATTGGAAGATTCGGTTGCGGCAATGCCTTCCAAACACCCCTTGCCAAATTGTTCAGGCGTTTTAGAATTTCTTTTGGCTTCGGAATACGCCAGAAATGACGCGGCGCTTACCCCGGTTGCCGGAATAATGCCGATAATTGTTCCGATTATCGAGGAGCGGAAAAAATTCACGGTATTGCTTGTTATGTCTTTTATGGACAAGCCTTTTTGCGTTACCCGCGCTTCTTTTATTCCTTTTCCCGCAATCACGTCTTCAATGGTGACAAGAACTTGCGATACGGCAAATAAACCGATTAAAACTGGTACCAGTGAAAGCCCGTTGAAAAGATTGGGATTGTCAAAGGTATTGCGCATGTCGCCGGTGATAGGGTCCAACCCGATACATGAAAACAATAAGCCCAAAGACATGGCGATAAGCCCTTTGATAACCTCTCCGGAAGATAAGGAAGACACAATGGCAAGACCGAAAACCGCCACGGCGAAATATTCAGGCGCGCCGAAAGACATCGCCGCTTTCGCAAGCAACGGTGCGATAGTGACAAGAACCAAGGAACTGAATATACCGCCTATAAAGGAAGCTATTGTCGCCATATCGAGACCTCTTCTTGATTCCCCTTTTGCCGTTAGAGCGGGTCCTTCCAGCATGGTTGCCGCCGCCGACAACCATCATCA
>DONZ01000095.1 GCA_003512875.1 Desulfovibrio sp.
AACAAGCCCTTGATATCGCCGATATGCTTGTACGCTCCGGAGCTGTCGACCTGGTCGTCATCGACTCCGTCGCCGCCCTCATTCCCCAATCGGAATTGGAAGGCAATATGGGCGAAACCCAAGTCGGCGGACATGCCCGTCTTATGAGCCACGCGCTGAGAAAATTAACAGGCACTATCCACAAATCCAGAACCTGCGTAATTTTTATCAACCAAATCCGTATGAAAATCGGCACCATGGGCTATGGAAGCCCTGAAACCACGACCGGCGGAAACGCTCTTAAATTTTACAGCTCCGTGCGTATGGACATCAGAAAAATCCAAACGCTGAAAGATAAGGAAGAATCATATGGGGCGACAACCCGTGTCAAAGTCGTGAAGAACAAAATGGCTCCTCCTTTCAGGGAAGCGAAATTCGATATTATTTTCGGCACAGGCATTTCCCGCTCCGCCGAAATCATTGATTTAGGGGTTGCTGCCGGAATTATCGACAAAAGCGGCGCATGGTTCGCGTACGGTTCTGAAAAATTGGGGCAGGGACGTGACAACGTGCGTACCATGCTTGATGAAAACGAAGCTCTCCGCAGTGAAATCGAAGCTAAGGTCATTGAACATTTAGGCATGAATTCCGATATGCTCTCAAGCATGGATGAAGACGATTTTGATGAACCGGGCGAGGAATAAGGGGATTTTTATGCTGACAGCTCAAGAAATACGTGAAAAATTTTTAGCTTATTTTGAAAAAAACAGCCACAAGAGAATAAACTCTTCTTCTCTCATCCCTCACAACGACCCCAGTTTGCTTTTCTGCAACGCGGGAATGGTGCAATTTAAAAATGTTTTTCTCGGACAGGAAAATATCGGAACAAAACGCGCCACCACCGCCCAAAAATGCCTGCGTGTGAGCGGAAAGCACAACGACTTGGAAAATGTCGGGCGCACAGCCCGCCACCATACTTTTTTTGAAATGCTCGGCAACTTCTCTTTCGGCGATTATTTCAAAAAAGACGCAATGAACTTTGCTTGGAAATTTGTCACGGAAGAATTGAATCTTCCCAAAGACCGTCTCTATGTTACCGTTTACATTGATGACGATGAGGCGTTCAATTTATGGCGGGACGAAGTAGGCGTTGATGCTGACAGAATTTTCAGAATACCCGGAAAAGATAATTTTTGGAGCATGGGCGACACCGGTCCCTGCGGTCCCTGCTCTGAAATTTTCATTGACCAAGGCGAAGACATGACTTGCGGTGACAACTGCGGCATCGGAAAATGCGATTGCGACCGTTTTTTGGAAATTTGGAACCTGGTTTTCATGCAGTATAACCAAAAAGCGGACGGAACCCGTGAACCCCTCGCCCACCCTTGCATCGACACCGGCATGGGCTTGGAACGCATTGCGGCTGTCTGCCAAAATAAACGCTCCAATTTCGACTGCGATCTTTTTCAGGATATTATCCAATTCACAGCGAACGATGCGGGCGTTGCTTACAGCAACAGCCTGCCTGACACCAATGATGTGGACACTGCCCTGCGGGTTATTGCGGACCACAGCCGTGCAGCCGCCTTTTTGATTGCAGACGGTGTTCTTCCTTCCAATGAAGGACGGGGCTATGTTTTGCGCCGTTTAATCCGCCGAGCTTTGCGCTTCGGCACGCTTATCGGCTTGAACAAAACAGCGTTCATGTACAGAACCGTCGGAAAAGTCATTGAAGTTATGGGCAAGGCCTATCCGGAGCTTGTGAAGAGCCAAGATTTTATTCTCAAAGCCGTACATGAAGAAGAAGACCGCTTCCGCCTTACCCTCGATAAGGGCTTACTCCTTTTGGAAGAAGAAATCCAAACCCTGAAAACGCAAAAGAAAACAGTCATCGCGGGCGGCGTTGCTTTCAAATTATACGATACGTATGGTTTTCCTCTTGATATTGTTGACGACATCGCCAGAAAACACAATTTCAGCATTGATGTTGACGGTTACAACAATGAAATGAAACAGCAAAAAGAACGGGCAAGAGCGGCATGGAAAGGTTCCGGCGAAAAGGATTTGGCCACACGCTTTAAAACGGTCCTGGCGGAAAACGTGCAATCACGGTTTGTCGGGTATGAAACCCTGCATGCTGAAAGCAAAATTTTATGCATTTTGGACGAAAACGCCCAAAAAACGGAAAAACTCGCAGAGGGCAAACGCGGTTATGTCATCACGGAAAAAACTCCTTTCTACGGTGCAGGCGGCGGACAAACCGGTGATACGGGCTGTATCAGCACCGGAACATCACAAATCAGGGTTGACGACACCCTGAAAATTCAACAAACCATCATACATGAGGTTGCTGCGGAACAAGGAAATCTCTGTACAGGCGAAACTGTCGTGCTCCAAGTGAACGATAAAAACAGACAAGCAACGGCAAGAAACCACACCTGCACGCACTTGCTGCATTCCGCTTTGAAAGCCGTTTTAGGCGAACACGTCAACCAAGCCGGCTCCATGGTGAACGCCGAACGCCTGCGTTTTGACTTCAACCATATTTCCCCCATGACAGAAGAGGAAATCGCCTTGGTTGAATGCAAAGTCAATCAAATGATTGTGGGAGCATATCCTGTTATCGCCGAAGAAATGAGCCAAAAAGAAGCCCAGGAAAAAGGCGCTGTCGCCCTTTTCGGTGAAAAATACGGAAACACCGTGCGCGTGCTTAGCGTTGGCAATGGAAAAGAAACGGTTTCCATGGAACTTTGCGGAGGAACACATTTATCCAATACAGGCGAAGCAGGGTTGTTCTTAATCGTATCCGAATCCGGT
>DONZ01000091.1 GCA_003512875.1 Desulfovibrio sp.
ATACCCGGTCTTATAGGCGGCAGTGTGATTATCGAAAGCATTTTTGCGCTTCCCGGACTTGGACAATTATTTTACAATGCGGTCATGGCAAGGGATTATCCGCTTATTATGGGAAATTTGGTTTTCGGAGCTGTGCTTACGCTCGCGGGAAATTTGCTTGCTGATTTCTGTTACAAACTGGCTGACCCGAGGATTTCACTTAAAACAGGAAATTAATATGCTTGTGCTTATAAAAAAACATTTTTTATTTTTTCTCGGGACAGGAATTGTTTTATGCATGGCATTTTTTGCTGTATTCGCCCCCTATTTAACACCTTATTCCCCGACGGAACCGAATGTCGACATGATGCTGCTTCCTCCAAGTTCTTCGCACGTGCTTGGAACGGACGCGGTAGGAAGGGATATTTTCACAAGGCTTTTATATGGGGCAAGGGTTTCATTATGGGTCGGCTTTATCGCTGTGGGCATTTCTTCCGCCATCGGCATAGCTCTCGGACTTATTTCAGGATACTTTGGCGGAATTATTGATGAAATTATCATGCGCCTTGTGGATATCATGCTTTGTTTTCCCTCATTTTTCCTGATTTTGGCGGTTATCGCTTTTTTGGAACCCAGCGTCACGAATATCATGGTTGTCATAGGTCTTACCTCTTGGACAGGACTTACAAGACTTGTACGGGCGGAAACCCTTTCTTTGCGCGAACGTGATTTCGTTCTTGCCGCAAAATTGTCCGGTGCAAGCAAATTCCGTATCTTATTCGTCCATATTTTGCCCAATACCTTAGCGCCTGTTTTCGTATCCGCAACACTTGGCATCGCAGGCGCCATTTTAGTGGAATCGTCCTTGAGCTTTTTAGGACTCGGAGTACAGCCACCCTATCCCAGCTGGGGCAATATGCTTTTGGACGGAAAGGATGTTCTCAGCAATGCGCCGTGGTTATCCCTTTTTTCCGGACTTGCAATTTTCATTACCGTACTTGGCTATAATTTATTGGGAGAAAGTTTGCGTGACATGCTTGACCCGAGACTCAAACAACGTTAGCATATGAGGTTGTCATGTTAGAATATTTGAGAATACGTGATTTAGCTTTGATTGATGATACGGAATTGGACTTTACGCAGGGCATGAATGTGCTTACCGGTGAAACCGGCGCAGGCAAGACATTTATTCTGAAAGCGATACAGTTTCTGCTCGGTGAAAAATTAAGTGCGGATATGGTGCGAAAAGGCAAAGAAAAAGCGCAAGTGGAAGCAATTTTTTACATAGGCGACGAAGAATACATGCTTCGCCGCGAACTTGTGGCTGAAACGGGAAGAAGCAGATTTTTTCTCAACGGCAACGTCAGCAGCCAAGATACTATCAAGGAATTGCGCCCGTTACTGATTTTACATGTCGGGCAGCACGGGCAGCAAAGGCTTTTGCAGCCCAGTTTCCAAGCCGGTCTCATTGATGATTTCATTGAAAATAAAACGCTCCTGCAACAAAAGGAAGAAAGCGTCAAGGCTCTTAAAAACTGCATTCAGGAGAAAAAGGATTTATTGGATAAGATTGCGGTTCTGAAAGATAAACGGGAACTTTTGGAAATGCAGCAAACGGAAATCGAAAAAGTGGATCCGGAACCTCATGAAGAGGAAAATCTTGAAAATTTAAGACTTCAATTTAAAAACATTGACCATATTCGGCAAGCCTATGAGGAAGGCTTGGGAATTTTGTTCGGCAATGACGGATCGAGCGGACTTATTCAGCAGCTGAACCAATTGGAACGCGTCATTGCAAATTTAACAAAAGATACTTCATTTGACCATGATTTGGGAACAGCTTATGACGCTTTGCTCAATTTTCAGGAAGAAGTGAAAGAATTGGGCAATAAATTCAGAAATATCCCAAGTCCAGATGTTGACAGTGAAATGAATTTAAATGAAATCGAGTCCCGCCTGTTCCAATTGGCGCAATTAAAACGTAAACTCAACCGTTCAATCGAACAAATTCTAACTCTTAAAGAAGAAGTTGAAGAAAACCTTTCTTTTCTTGACGCTTGTAATCTTGACATTATTAATATTGAAAAAAGAGAAAGAGAATTGACGCAAGCATTGCAGGAAATTTTGGAACAAACCAATACGGCACGGGAACAAGCCGCAGCAAAATTTTGCTTAGCCCTGCAAGAAGAGCTGCGCGGACTCGGTTTTTCCGAAAAAGTACAAGTCATTCCTGAATTAGTTGAACATGCTGTGATAAAAGACAGTCTATCCCCTTGCATAGAAAAAACGGTTCGCCTGCTTTGGGCGCCGAACCCCGGACAAAATCCGCAAGCTCTTGACAAAATCGCCTCAGGCGGTGAATTATCCCGTTTCTTATTGGCTGTAATCGGCTTACAGCAATCCCAATATGAAGACGCAACGCTTATTTTTGACGAAGTTGATGCGGGTGTTGGCGGAATAACATTGAACCGGGTTGCGGAACGTCTTTCCGCTTTGGCGGAAAAAAGGCAAATGCTTTTAATAACCCACTGGCCGCAATTGGCTATGCGTGGAAGAAATCATTTTAAAATCACCAAGGAATTTATTGATGATGAAACATACAGCCGCTGCGTCCGCCTCAATGAAGCAGAAAAGCAAAAGGAACTGGAACGCATGGCGGGAAAAGAATAGCTTATTTCAACTGCATGACAAGAGCATCATCGTCAGGATAATAATTTTTTCTCACATGAATTTTTTTAAAACCAAATAGCCCGTATAAGTTTTGTGCCGGAAGATTTTTCGCCCGCACTTCCAGAATAATATGAATACTTTGGATGTGTTTTTGCCCGAGCCAAAAAGACAAAAGATTTTTCGCATGCCCTTTTCGCCTCTGACTTGGATGTGTGGCTATATTTAAAATTTCCGCATAATCACCGACGACACTGCAAAGCAAATAGGCAACAACACTTTCATCTTCTGTACAAATTCCAAAAAGTTCGGTAAAATCATCCTGCAAAGCATGCTGAAACTGTTCAATATTCCAAGGACAGGGAAAGCAAAGGCTTTCCAGTTCCGCAACACGTGTTAAATGTTTTTCTGTAATTTTAATAACAGGATATTCCATGCATAACTCCAAAAAGCAATATGATGATTTTCCCTATCTTCTTGATTCGGAAACAAGAAAAAACCTTGTGGAAATTACCGACAACAACGGTCTTCCCTTTTTACTCATGCCGGAACATCTTGTAAAGAAGAAAAAAATGCACCACCGTATCATTATCGTTCTTTTAAAAGATAAGAAAAACCGTGTTTTGTTCGTTCAAAAACATTCAAATCAAACGCAAAATACAAAAAATATCTGGGAATTTCCTTGCCATGGCATTGTTTTTGCCGGAGAAAGCGCGGAAGGAACCGCCTATGCGGAATTGCAGACGCATTTTTACATCGATGACAGTATCAAAATGAAAGAAATAGCCACGCTGCCTTATTTGCAGGATGATATTTATGTTATGGCGACAATATTTTATGCCGGTCCCCATTATGGGACATTCCGCTATAACGAAGACACGGTGAAAGATGCGATGTTTGTCGATAAAGATGAATTTGCAGGGCTTTTAGCCTATGACCCTGACATGTTCAATCCCATTATCAAATGGGCGCACAGGGCAAACTGGATATATAAATGATTTCCCCGGCAGCTCGATAAAATCCTGCGGGTGACTGTCCAACGCTGTTTCAGCCGTTTCAAGACGCCTAACCAAGTTTTTTTCGCGGGCAGAAAACCACTCTCCGCTTTTATGCGGACGTTTTTAAATGAAAATTCTTATATTCCCTCTGATTTATACGCATAGATGGCAGCTTTTTCAACATCTCTGCCGACGA
>DONZ01000104.1 GCA_003512875.1 Desulfovibrio sp.
GTTCAAAACGTTTTTCATTTTTTTCAACGCTGAAAATCTGCATATCGGTCAGACCCGCGGCTTCAAGTCCGACAGCGCCGCTGCCGGCTCCCAAATCCCAAAAAACTCCTTCTTTTTCCAGCTGCAAACGTGAAAGAATGACAGCCCGGCAATCGGCAGGCGTTATCAAGTGATTTTCTTTGAGGAAAATTTCATCATTCAGTCCGAGGGTGATTCCGACTTCTTTTTGCCGTATAAGCGAATTTTTTTCTTTATTTGCAAAGGGTAAAAGCACAAGAATGGAGTTTGGGGCAGCAGAAAGCATTGCAATTTTTTCAAGGGGAGCTTTTACTATTCGTTCATTTTCTGTTCCGAGTTCTTCGGCGAAAACACCGGGGCGTTTTTTTTGCTTGGGAGAAAATCTGATAATTTCCTTTGCAATGAGAGGGGCAGGGAATTTTGTTCCGCCGTAAATGAAAGCCAGTTGTGCGCCGCCTAGTTTCCGTAAGGGCAATTCTTCTTGAAAATGGGCTGTAAAAAGTTCCGCGTCTTGCCATGCCAGGCTGAGCTTTGCGCAAAGGGCTTGGAATGCGGTAATATTGGGAATGATATTGAAGAGTTTGTCGGTCTTGTGCGGAGGCGCAAGTTTAAGCAGGGTAGAGCCAAAGCCGTGGTATAGGCTGTCGCCGCTGCATAGGACAAGTATTTTCTTTGTTTTTGCAAGGGATAGGATTTCTTTTGCCTGTTCTTTTGCGTTTGCGGCAATGACGGTTTCCTGCGCATGATGTTTGGGAAGAAGGGCTAAGAGCTTTTTTGAGCCGTAAATATGGTCAGCATTGTTTATATGGTCAAGAAGCGTTTCTGATAGGCTGAAATCAATTCCGCAAGAATAAATGGTTATGGGCTTATCTTGTTTAGGCATGTTTTTTCCCGCTATGCAATGTGAAAAGAATAGTACCGTCAAAATCGCAAAGGAGCAAATGAAAATATGCCGCGGAATGAATTGATTGAAAAAATGCAAGCGCTTTTTTTGCAAGTGCTTGCAATATTTGTTTTTGTGCGTTTGCGGAAAAAGAATGGAGGGCTTCACGCACGGACTTCGCATAGTGCCAATTCATGTCCGCCATATCGTTTTCCGTAAAGCCGAGTTCTTTTATTTGTTGGAAAAGCAGGGATAAATCCTGTTCTTCCTTGCTGGCATGGGTGTAAAATTGTTTGCTTGCGTATTTGCAGAGTTTTCCCGCCATGCAGGCAACGCTTATTTCCAAAATGCCTTCTTCTTTTGCTATTTCAAGACTTTTGCCTATGAAATCCGCAATGGGGATGAAATTGTTTTCAGGCAGGTACGGATAAAATTTTTTTGCATTGCTCAAGCTTCTTGCGCCCGTGCCGAAAACAATATGAGAACTTTGTTCCGATTTGGCTGTGCGTACACATATGCGGATGGTTTGAACATAAGCGTCATGGCTGAAAGGCTTGACGTGCCCCGTTGTTCCTAAAATGGAAATTCCGCCGATAACTCCGAGTTTGGCGTTGAGGGTTTTTTTCGCCAGTTCCTCTCCGTTTTCAACACCGATATTGAGCTGCCAGATTTGAGAGTTTGGGCTTTGTCCCATGCCGTATTTTTGCAGATTAAGCATAAGCATTTTGCGGGGATTGACATTGATCGCCCATTTTCCCTCTTCGCAGTCAAGCCCCTTGCGTGTGCAAAGTCCTATGCCGTGGGTGGCATGCAGAATAAGCGTGTCGTTTCCGACGGAAAGGATATAATCTTCCTTTTGCGCGTTTTCAAGGGAACTTTGAAAAAGACTTGCCGATAACACTGCTGAATGCGTGCAGTCGGGGTCGTCTCCGCCGTCTTTTCGGATTTGCAGGATACCTTGATCGAGCTTATCTGAAATAAGGGGCAGCTCTTTTTCCTGTCCGTCTAAAAACGTGATGTTTATTTGCTGCGGGCGCTTTTTTTGTCGCAAAAATTTCCATAACGCGCAGCCAAGGGCGGAAAGGCATGCTCCTGTCGAATATCCGTAACGTAAATTTTGAGCATGTTTTTTCATACTGTTATTTTAAAATATTTTCCATAATGGCATGCAGGGTTGTCACAGCTAAGGCGCTGCCTCCGCGTCTGCCTAAAAGGGAAATGTAAGGGACGGGGCATTGGGTTAAAAGTTCTTTTGATTCAACAACATTGACAAAACCGACAGGCATGCCGACAATAAGGGCGGGTTTTACCAGTCCGTCTAAAACATATTGGCATATTTGGGCAAGAGCAAGAGGGGCGTTGCCGATGAGCACAATGGCATTGTCGAGTTTGTCCTTATTTTTTTCCACGGAGCAAAGGGCGCGTGTCCTATTCTCTTTTTGGGCTTTTTCAATGACATCGCTGTCGCTTATGGAACAGAGCAGGTGCGTTTCGGAATAATCGGGATTAATGGATTGCAGTTTCTGCATGGACAGTCCAGAGCGTATCATTTTGGAATCGCAAAAAATAGGGCTTGCGGATAAAAGGGCTTCAATGCCGGCTTTAATGGGATTACCGGAAAAGACCAAGGTGTCGGCGATATGCAGATCCGCTGTTGTGTGGATAAGCCTTCTTGCGATTTTCCATTCCGCGGGAGGAAGTTTTGCAAGGGGCGTATTTTGGGTTTCTTCAAAAATTATGCGAAAACTTTCTTTTTCGATTTCGCCTGCCGATAAGGTCCATTGTATGCCCATTATTTTTTCACCATGATCATTGAAAGGTAAGTTTCCGGAATCGTTTTGATTTCTTCCAAGGAAAAAGCCAAGCGTTCACCCTCCAAGCCAAGGTGTTCGCCGTAAATGATTTCAAGCCCGGGATGTTTTTCCTTTTCTTTTTGCAGGCGTTTTAGAAGCGTTTCCCGTGTTCGGTAGGTTTTTAACAAAATCGTGGTGGAATTTTCCGGAAATTCGATTTTTTCAATGTCTTCTTCTTTAAAGGATGGAACGACATGGAGGGTTTGGCGGTTTTCCGCCAAAACTTTTTGGCTTATGGCTGAAAGGGTTGTGAATGAGTTTATTCCCGGAATGATTTCGATTGATATATCGGGGTGTTTTTCCTTTATGATTTTATAGATATAACCGAAAGTGCTGTAAGTCATGGCATCGCCGAGTGTTGCAAAGGCGACATTTTTGCCTTGTTCCAATTCTTCCAGAATTTTATTGGCATTAGCGGCAACTTGGTTTTCCCGGTCGGTTTTGTTTTTTGCCATACTGAAAATTAAAAGTTCGATTTTTCCTTGGGGCTTGACATATTCAACAACAGATTTGGAAACGCTGTCGCTTGCATTTTGGGAAATTACTGTAAAGACCGTGTCCGCTTCTTTTAGAATTTTGCAGGCGCGCAGCGTCAAATATTCCGGATTGCCGGAGCCTATGCCCACCCCGTATAATTTTCCAAGTTTCATATCTTTCCTGTTTGCTGAAGTATGCGATATTATTGCATAGAGGATTTTATTCGTCAAATGGCAATTTATTGCCGTTTTGTTGTTTGACAAAAAATTATTTTTAGAGCATATTGGTTGCCTTGCGTGCTTGTAGCTCAGTTGGATAGAGCGTAAACCTCCGGAGTTTAAGGCCACAGGTTCGATTCCTGTCAGGCACGCCATTTATTTCAAAGACTTATCATGCAAAATGGTAAGTCTTTTTTTTGCCGCTTTAGCATAAAAAAACACCTGCCCAGCAGGCTTCTTTACTGCGGTAAACAATTTTTTTATTGTTTTTTTACCGCATTTATTTCTTAAAATTTGTTTAATCTAAGTGGAACTATACGTTAAGTTTTATTTTTTTGCTTTGCGGTATAGCGTTATATGTATTCGCATAACCAATTTATTTAAATTGAAAATTCAGTGTATGGGATAAAATGGTGTGATAAATTTATTGTTATGTAATTAATTGCTTGATGTATATATATATAGTATAATATCGCCCAATAAATTTGTTGGGAGATTACAAATGAGAAAGATTGGTCAATTATTTTATTTAGTGTTTGTGTTTACGTTTTTTTTACCAAGTTTTGCTTTTGCTTATATTGATCCGGGAACGGGAAGTTTGATTTTGCAAGCTCTTGCTGCCGCTGCGTTTTCGGCTCTCGCTTTTTGGAGCTCCCTGAGGGAAAAGATTAAAAACTTTTTTAAAAAGAAAGATAAATAAGGTAGAAAGATAATCCATGTCAACGCTTGATAATTCCATACGTTGTGCCGGTTCATTCCGTGATCCGAGCGGTACGGTTTATTTGGGGGAAAATTGTGTTTATCGCACAATCAACCAATGTTATGCGGAGCAATGGGAACAGGTCAAAAAAACCGGTTTTTTTGAAAGCGCCCTTGCCAAAAAATTGATTATTCCTTTTGAAGAAACAGACAATGCCGCTGCGGAACAATATAAGATATTGCAATCTCCATTGCTTCCGTTTGTGTCTTATCCTTATGAATGGAGTTTTGGACAATATAAAGACGCCGCTTTGCATACGCTTGATGTTTTAGATGAGGCTTTGGCTTTTGGGTTGGTCTTGAAAGACGCAACGGCGTATAACATACAATTTTTTAACGGAAAACCGATTTTTATTGATTTATTATCTTTTGAAATACGGGATATTCATAAACCATGGGAAGCGTATTTGCAGTTTTGCAAACACTTTTTAGCTCCGCTCGCTTTAATGGCGAAACGTTCTGTTTCTTGCGGACGGATGATGGAAACATGGATTGAGGGGCTGCCTCTTGATTTGGTTTCTTCCATATTGCCGTGGAGGACAAAATTTTCTGTGTCTTTGGGCATCCATTTGCATATGCATGCAAAAATGCAGGCAAAATATGGGGACGCAAGAAAAGCGAAAAGTAAAGTGCAATCCGTTTCATTAAAAGACGATGCACTGTTAAAATTAAGCCAGTCCCTGCGTTATGCAATAAACTCTTTGGAATTGCCTCATGATTTACAGACAGAGTGGGGCGATTATTATAATGATACCAATTATACGGAACGCGGTGCGCAGGATAAAAGGGAATATTTGGAAAAAATTGCTTCCGAAAACGCAGAAAAGGAATTGGCGGTTGATTTGGGTGCCAACCAAGGCGTTTACAGCCGTTTCTTGTCTGAATATTATAATAATGTTTTAGCGGTTGATATTGACTATTTAGCTGTTGAAAAATTTTATAGAGCACTCAAGAAAGAAGCATATTCCAATATATTGCCTCTTGTTTTCGACTTGGGAAACCCTTCTCCGAATATCGGGTGGGCGAATAAGGAACGTATGACCTTTGCAGAACGTTGCAAAGCCTCTTATGTAAGCGCACTGGCTTTAGTGCATCACTTGGTTTTTACAGCCGGGATTCCTTTATTCAGTATTGCCGAATATTTTTCAACAATAGTAAAAAAGAACGGGATACTCGCTTTTGAATTTGTTCCGCTTGAAGATTCCCAAGTTCAAAGATTGCTTGCTGTTCGGGAAAATCCTTTTCCTGATTATGATTTATCAACATGTAAGAATGCATTTAGCGAATATTTTGAAGTAGTTGAAGAACATCAGGTTACAGACAGCAAACGGACAATCGTGATTTTTAGGAAAATCGGGGAAGAATAGATGAAGAAGACAGATATTAGAAATATTGCTTTACTGGCACCTGTTTTATATTTGTATTTAAATATATTTTTATGGTCTAAGAATGTGTCCATGTTCAGTGTTACTGAATTAATATGTTCTTTGGGAGCAATTTTTGTTCTTTCTGCTTTATGCTATTTTATTTTTTATTATTTGTTTTCATTTTTTTCTGCAACAGTACAAAATGTTAAGCGGTTAAAACTTGGCATGGGTGTTTTTGTCGGTGTTTTCACCGGGATAATCTGCAACTTTTTCTTTTTAAGGACTTTGTTTTATCCTCATCATCATATCGCCATGTATGTTTTGATGGTATGCATAGCTTTAATTGTTTATTTTAATCTTGCTGCCTATTTTGTAAAATTCAGTTATGTTTTGCTGTTGATTGCTTCTTGCGGTTTTGTGTATAATTCTTATAAAAATTTTAGTTCAGTTATTGAAGATACGGATAAATATCTTGTGGAATTTAAAGATAAGCCCAATATTTACATGATATGGCTGGAATCTTTTCATGGAGCCAGAACTCTGAAAGATGTTTATGACGTAGATGTCAGTCCATTAACAAAATTTCTGGAAGAAAATAAATTTACCGTTTGCGAGAATATGTATTCAGGGTATCTTTATACGTTAGGCTCTATGGTTGATTTGTTTAGTTTAGGCACTGTTAATCCAAGTGATTATGCAACCGGTTTCTATGATGTCAGAACCGTACTTCG
>DONZ01000179.1 GCA_003512875.1 Desulfovibrio sp.
ATTGTATACCATGGCGATATTCCATTTCGTTTTCGGATAAGGGTATGAATAATCAGCAAAAACAAAACGGCTTTGTTCCGCCTCATGCCGGGGCGGACCGTCCCTCCTTGCCGGATATTTTGGCACACAGTGCGTTGCAGCGCGCGGTATGTGCCGTTTCCCGGCAATGCGGGAGAATTTATTGTATAGACGCAACAGCAGGAAACGGGCATGACACGTGTTTTTTGGCAGGACTTGGCAAGGCTTTGCAGCAGGATGTCCGTGTGCTTGCTTGCGATGTGCAGGAACAGGCGCTCGTCAATACCGCTGAACGTTTGAAGCAATGCGGACTGGAAGCGGAACTCATCCTTTGCGGGCATGAAAAAATTCTTGAATATTTGCCTCAAGATGTTCTTTTGGCAGGGGCGGTTTTTAATCTCGGTTATCTTCCCGGAAAAGAGCGGAAAGAAAATTTTGTCGCCACAAAAGCGGAAACAAGCCTTGAGGCTTTGGAAAAAATTTGCATGCGTCTTGTTCCTCAGGGCTGTATCAGTGTGCATTGTTATACGGGGCATAAAGGAGGGCTTGAGGAATACCGGGCGGTTTCAGGTTTTGTTTCAAGGCTTGAACCGAAGCTCTGGCGCGTTCTTTGTGTTTCCGATATGAACAGGGAACATTATTTGGAGTATCTTTTCGTATTGGAAAAATTACAAATAAGGAAAAGGGGAAACCATGATCAAAGTAATTGCAAAAAATTTATTTAAACAAGGAAGCATTGAAAACGCTCTTTCATTATATGAAGAGTTGGTTGAAAAATCACGTGCCGAAAAAGGCTGTCTTTCTTATGAGTTATTTCAGGATATCGAAAATCCGTGTATTTTGACCATGCTTGAAACTTGGGAAAGCAAAGAATATTTGAAAGCGCATTCCGAATCGGAGCATTTTAAAAGAATTGTGCCGCAACTCGGGAAAATGAGGGAACAACATGAAATAAATGTGTATGCAAAAATTTTGTAGGCAGTTTTTATGACAGGTTAAGGAGAGAAATTTATTTGCCTGATTGACAAAAACATTTTTTTGGGTTATCATGTCTGAAATAAATTTTTGGAGTTTGTATGGAAGTTCAAAATAAAATCGGCATATACAATCAAAAACTCAAGCAAATTGTGGAACGGAACACTCCGGGGGACGGTATTTTTCAAACTGCTGTCCCAAGTTTATTTTTTGTGCGGAAAAAACAAATAAACCAAACAGATAAATGTTTCGTAAAACCTCATGTTTCCGTTGTGTTGCAAGGACATAAAATTTCCATACTCGGTAATCAGGAATATCATTTGGAAAAAAATAAATGCATTGTTTCCGGTGTTGACGCAAAAAGTTCTTCAAATTTTCTTGTCAAAGAACCTTATGAGGAATTTCTTTCGCTTTTTTTCTATCTTGACAGGAAAATGCTGTCGGAACTCATTCTTGAAATGGAAAAGCACAATATTCCTTATGCGCCTTCAAAATTCGGTTTTTCTGTCGGTGATGTCGATGTTGAAATTTTGGAATGTCTGTACCGCTTGGCTGAACTTGTGGATAAACCCGATCAAATCAGTCTGCGGGCGCCGATGATTTTGCGAGAATTGCATTATTTGGTGCTTATCGGAAAACAGGGCGGGGTGTTATATGGTTTATACGCCCAAGGCTCTGATAAGAACAATGTCATACAGGCGATTTCCTTTTTAAAAGAAAATGTGGCAGAACCTTTGATTGTTGAAGACCTTGCTAAAAAAGTGCATATGTCCGTTTCGAGCCTGTACCGTCACTTTAAGGATGTCACAGGTTCAAGTCCCCTGCAGTATCAAAAGCAGCTTCGGTTATACGAAGCGCAGCGCCTTATGTTTATGGAAAATGAAAAAGCTTCGGTGGCGGCGCTGCGTGTCGGATATGAAAGTGTAACGCAGTTCAATAGGGAATATAAGCGGATGTTCGGCGAACCGCCCCACAGGGATATGACAAAACGGAAAAATTCTTTTTGGGGATAATGAAAAGCTTCGAGTTTTGCTCGAAGCTTTTTTTGTGTCATTGCGCGATATTAATTGTTTTAAGCCATGTTTGAACGTCTTGTTTTGCATTTGCGCTTCTTGAGCCGCGGGTTTCAAAACCGTCAAGAAGGACTGCATCGGGGCAAAGGGTTTGCAAGTCGCGCAGGCTTTGTCCAAAACGGCTGCCCTCATGGGTTGTGAATGGAACAATGGTTTTTCCGCTGCAATTTATCTGTTCGAAAAATGTGAACAGAGGCATGGGCATTGTTCCCCACCAGCTTGGATAACCGACAAAAATAGTTTGATAGTTACCGGTATTTGGAATTGTTCCTGCGAGTTCCGGACGGAAATGATTATTTTTTTCTTCTCTTGCGAGGTTGACAAGTGTATCATAATCTGTTGGGTAAGGCTTTGCAGGTTTAACTTCGAAACTGTCGCAGTTTAATGTTTCCTGAATGAATTGTGCAATTTTTTTTGTGTTTCCTGAATGGGAAAAATACACAATCAGGGATTTCGGGGTTGTATTTGCCGAAGCGAATGTTTTTGTGGACATAAAGGGGATAGCTCCTCCGATGCCTGCAGCGGCACCTAATGATAAAAGTTTGCAAAATGTTCTTCTTGATAGCGTGTGTAATTTCATATTGTTTCCTCCTTGTAGTTTTCAAAATATTATCCATGATTGTAAAATACATTGGCTTGGCTGTATTTTATAGATACGATTGTTGCAAAAAATTGCCTGATTTTTTCTTTTATGAATTAATATTGGTGCGCATGGTAATTTTAGGCAATTTTTTTGGAAAAATATTCATTTTATTTTCAGGATGTTTTGATATGTTATGATTATACACTGAAATCATGCAAGGAGTGATGCGTAATGAAAGTTTTAAATGCTATTGCGATAACTTTGGTTTGCATAGGTATGCTAGGAGTGAACATGAAAGCGCAGGCAAGTGAAGATGTGTTGACAGCTAAGGAAAAGTCCATGATCAGCATTTCCGCTCTCACGGCAAAAGGAAATTTGCGGGATTTGGAAAAAGCATTGGAACAAGGATTGAAAAATGGCTTGACTGTCAATGAAATCAAAGAATTATTGGTTCAAGTTTATGCGTATGCAGGGTTTCCGAGAAGTTTGAATGGCTTGGCGGCTTTTTCCGCTGTTCTTGAAAAGAGAAAAGCGCAAGGAATAAACGATGTTATCGGTAAAACGGCAAGCCCCGTGCCCGCAAATCAAACAAGCTTGGAATTCGGTACGGCAAATCAGACGAAACTTTTCGGACGGGAAGTAAAAGGGGGGCTTTATGATTTTGCACCGCAAATCGACCAGTATTTGAAAGCGCACTTATTCGGCGATATTTTTCAGCGTGATGTTTTGACATGGAAAGACAGGGAACTGATTACCGTTGCCATTCTCGCAGGGATTGATGATGTTGATCCGCAGCTTCAAGCCCATTTGGCAACCTGTGTGAAAGTCGGCTGGACTCATGAACAGCTTTTTGAATATGCCGATGTGATTGGCGGCTGTTTAGGTAAAAAATATGGCAGCAATGCCAAAAAGTAAATTGGAATTGTTTTAAAACAAGCAGCTGTTTCCAGAGAGGAAGAAATGAATAATCTTGACATACCGTTCGGCTTGGGGGAATTCAATAAAGCTTACGCGCAATATTTCAAAGGCAACAGCTACTTGAATATGCTTACAAAAGAGCAAGTTGCCGTTGCCAACGTGACTTTCGAACCTGCCTGCCGCAATAATTGGCATATTCACCATGCGGAGCAAGGAGGCGGGCAAATTCTTCTCTGCACGTTCGGCGAGGGTTGGTATCAGGAATGGGGAAAAGAAGCTCGCTCTTTGAAAGCCGGCGATGTTGTGAACATTCCTGCCGGCGTGAAGCATTGGCACGGGGCGAAGAAAGACAGTTGGTTCACGCACATCGCCATTGAGGTTCCTGCAAAAAATGGCTCAAATGAATGGCTTGAACCGGTTTCCGACGAAGACTACCTGAATTTGCATAAGTAATTTTTAAATCGCATGAGAAATTGCCGAAAAGGCGGGCTTTGCCGGTCCGTCTTTTTTTGTGTTTTTTTTCTTGAAAGTTAATAAAAAGTTGTTTAAAAAATCAGGAATTGTTTTGGTAAAAAGAAGACGGTGATATGGGCAAAGAACTTTACACTGCAATTATAAAAAACGGAAGCATCGATGAATATGATTTTAGCGGTAAAGAATATCCGGTTTTTTATAAAAATCATGATTTATTCCGTCTTGCCCTGGAAAATAACCGCATGGATATCGCCCTGAAAATGCTTGAAAACGGGCAGGATATCAATTTTCGTGCCGCAGAAAATGAATATAATTATTTAGAATATTTCATTAATGTTTATTATGCCGTCAATAAGCAGGAAGCCGCGCTTTTTCTTTTGGAGCACGGGGCCAATGTTTATGAATATAAGAAAGGGATTTCGCTCAGTTCTTTTTATGATAAGGCAGAAGGGGATTTTCCGTATGAAAGGGTGAGCGGCTGCATAGACTCATTTATAAAAATATCAAGTCCGGATCTTTCCTGTCCGGAGCGTACGCGTATCCTTTTAAATGAATTAAGACCGCAAGATGCGATAAAGTATCTCGCAAAGCTTGAAAAAGAACATCACTGTTATTTGAACCTTCATTGCGGAGCGAATGCGACCATTTGGAATTACTTGTTTTCAGATGAATATTCCGTGGAAGAATTTAAGGCGTTCCTCAGCGCGTATCCTGTAAAAGGGCTGCTTGCGGATTCCATCATCTATATCAGACCCAATTATCACGAAAAACTGCTTTACGGTTTGGAACTGAAAAAAACATATCATGACTGGGATGAGAATTGCAATTTGAAACATCAGGCTTTGCTGCGTTTTTTAGGGTATTCGCCTATGTATACAACGAATTACGCTTGTATGGACGAAGCATTGAGAAATAAAGATATTTTGACGTTTTGCAATCGTTTTAAACACATCAATTTGCAGGAAAATGTTTTTGGTTACAATAGTGTCAGTTATTATGAAACCGCCCTTTGGCAGGGCAAAGAGTTCTTTTTGGAATTTTGTTTGAAATTCAAGAATTATCCTTATTTGGGGATGTTGCTCAGCTCTTTTTCTGATTATGAAAACAGTGAGTTGTTTGACAATTTGATGCATATGTTTTTTGAGCGCTTTACCTTTGAAGAGTTTAAAGAAATCATTAATAAAAACGATAAAACATTGCTCAAAGGGCTTGGGGAATTGGTTCATGCGTATATTGCAAGGAACGAATATAAATTCTTTTTGGAAGAGGCGATTATTTTGCTTGAACTTGGCTATATCGCACCGAGAAAATCAGCATTGACCCTGCTGTATGACACGGATTACTATAACTCAACTACGGAAATCGAAAAGAGAAAACATTTATTGAAACTTAAATCAAAAGATGAGCGGGTTAATCATTATATAAACTTAAACTTAGGATTTTTTACTTTTGAACTTTCCGATGCGGAGAAAACGCTTATTTTATCCGCTGATGATTTGAAGAATGAAAATTTTTCCGAGGAACAACAGAAAATTATTACTGATTTTTATAAAAATTTTGGTGATTGTGTTGTTCTTGTGCAAAATATTTTGCGAGAGGGAAATTTGTCCACTATGCTTGCGCTGGATGATTGCTATAATCTGCGTCTTGCTCCCTTGTGCGTTGACCTTTTTTATGAACGGAAGAAATTTTTGTTTTTGGGAAAACATAAATATTATGAGCATGATATTTATAAAATTTTAGAGGAATTGTATAAATCGACATGGAATGCCGATTATAAAAAAGTGTTGAAACTTCTTGCGGAAAAACATGAATATTGATAGCGGAACGGTTTAGCCGCTTCGGCGGTTTGGTTGGTTTAATTTTTTGTGTATGTGAAGGAAAAGCGATGATACAGGCTTTTGCAATATTCATCGGAGGCGGAATCGGGGCTGTTTTGCGTTATTTGGTTGGCATTGTCATATTTCGGGTCCTGTGTTTTCCTTTGTCCACTTTTATTGCGAATGTGCTCGGCAGTTTTATTATCGGCTTTTTGTCTGCATATTTTATGAATAGGACGGAATTGTCGGATGTTTGCAGATTGGCGTTGACGGTTGGTTTTTGCGGCGGATTGACTACGTTCAGCACGTTTTCCCTCGAACTTTTCGAGATGCTTGTTCAGCAGCGTTTTTTGCCTGCTTTGGCTTATGCTGCTTTGAGTATCAGCCTTTGCCTTGCAGCCGTGTACGGAGGCATGAACCTTGGTAAACTGTTTTTTAGCATTGCGAATTGAAACAGTTGTTGCATGCCGGCAATGGCTTTGTTTAAATAGTTTTTTTATGTGATTTTCCGGAATGTTATTACAGGGAACTTTCAAAAAAATGTGAAACTTCCCATAATCAAATCCGTATAATAATCAATGAGGAAAGAAAAAATAGAACGCTTCCGGTTCAGGGGAGTTTGCTGTAATTCAAATTTTAACTAAACGAAAATAAAAAACGAGCTGAATGAATTTTTAGCTCGTTTTTTATACTTTTTTTATTTCAATACTTGTAACGCTGTTACAAAATCATATCCCTCTATGTTCCATGTCCTGGACTATCCCCGTTTTAACTATAAAATATCCCATTCTCTTTCAGCTAACGCCGTTGAATGATGGCAGTATCATAAAGGAACTGAATAGATTGGATAAGTATTTGATAGTACTTAAAAAATATTTCACTTTCTTTAGCTATGACAGCTGCAAACTGCAATATGAACGTTGCGTTATAGAAAGCTGAATTTGTTTGAAGCGTGAAATATGTTTATAAAATATAACTTGTTGAAATAAAAATAAATAATGTTGAATAAGCGATACAAAAAAAGAAAAATTTTAAATTTTTTTCTTTTTTCTGTAAAAAACATTTGACAAAGCATGCAATATCACATAAAAGACTTTTCACGGTATACGTCCTCATCGTCTAGCCGGCCCAGGACAGCGGCCTTTCACGCCGTCAACAGGGGTTCAAATCCCCTTGAGGACGCCAACTAAAAAAATATAATGTTTTGATATAGTTATACTCCCTAAAGGAAACTTTAGGGAGTTTTTATGTTTAAGCTAAAAGATAAGAGAATTTATCTAGCTTTACCTTATTCGCACAGCGACCCGCAGGTCAGGGAAGCACGCTACAAAACTGCTACAAGTTTTGCTGCTTTTTTGATGAATGAGGGGGCGACTGTTTTCTCCCCTATCACATACGGACATCAGATTTGCCAATACGGCATAGATACAAATTTTAAAAGATGGGCTGAACTTGATTATCCCATGATTGCATGGGCTGATGAGTTATGGCTTTTGGAACTTGACGGGCATGATATTTCTTTTGGTGTTCAGGAAGAACTGAAACATGCCGAGCTTGTCGGCACGAAAGTTGTCCGTATTTCAAAACAAGATATTTCAAATTTTCTTTCCGATACCTCTCTTCAAAACTCTCCTGTGTGTGTAGCGGTTTCCGTGATTCCTCGCGTTGCGGAAACCCGCTACAAATTTATTGTGAAATCAAAATA
>DONZ01000132.1 GCA_003512875.1 Desulfovibrio sp.
GGAGGAATAAGCCAATTTTACAGAACAAATGAGGAACGCTTGGATTATGCCTTAAAACATATTGCAATACTGAAAGAGCAGTTTCAGTATCTTCGGGCACAGGATTTACATGAGTTGATGCAAGTTTTGGAAACAATGGATAGGGTTGAGGTTGCCGAAGCAGTTATCCTTCACTTGAAAGCGCGCAAGGAAACCCGTTGGGCGGGTTGGCAGACCCGTTCCGATTATCCTGAACGGGATGATAAGAATTATAATTGTTTCATTGAAACGAAAAAAGATCCTGAAACCGGTGAAATTTCCGTATTCACCAGACCTTATGAAAGAATTGTATAAAAAAGGAAGTGGAATATGCCGCCAATTGTGAATTTAAAAAAATGTACAGGCTGTCAGGGCAGGGAAGAATCGTACTGCGAAAATATCTGCCCCGGAGATTTAATGGCTGTAAATCCTGAAACTGGAAAGGCGTATTGCCGTTCAGCAAAAGAATGCTGGGATTGCATGTCGTGCGTGAAAGCGTGTCCCAATGGGGCATTGGAAACGAAAATACCGTATCAAATCGGATATTATAAAGCGACGCTTCGTCCCATCATGGGAAAAAATACCGTAACGTGGAAAAGTAAGGATATTTATGGCAATGAAAGCACGTATAAAACCAAAAACAGGAATACATGATAAAAAAGTCAATTAAAATACGGCACAAATAAGTCCTGCTTTTTTAAAGCAGGACAGATTTTTTATTTATGAAATTGTTTTTTGTTGCGATTAGTCCTTATTGTCTGAAAACGTTTTACGCGGGTAAAGCATGTTTTCCGGCTGCAGGATTTGTTCTATCTGTTCTTTGCTCAACAAGTTGCGTTCAAAAACAACATCAAAAATGGAACGGTTGGACTGCAGCGCCTCTTTGGCGAGGCTTGCGGAAGTTTCATAGCCTAAGTACGGGTTGAGAGCTGTCACTATGCCAATGGAATTATAAACAAGGTCCCTGCAGCGTTCACGGTTTGCTGTGATGCCGTTGATACAGTAATCGACCAAACTGTGGCAGCCCGCTCCCAGGCGGCTGATGCCTGAAAACAAGGAATAGGCGATAACGGGTTCCATAACGTTCAGTTGCAGCTGCCCCGCTTCCGCCGCCAAGGTGACGGTAATATCTTTTCCGATGATGTCATAGCAAATCTGGTTCATGACTTCAGGCATGACCGGGTTTACTTTTCCCGGCATGATAGAGGAGCCGGGCTGGCGCGGAGGCAAGTTTATTTCATTGAAACCGCAGCGCGGTCCGGAAGAAAGCAAACGCAGGTCATTGCAAATTTTAGAAATTTTTGTCGCACAGCGTTTAAGGACACCGGAAAGCTGGACATATGCCCCGGTATCGGAAGTGGCTTCCACCATATTGCTTGCCTTTGTCACCGGTATACCTGTCAAATCCCGCAAATACCGCGTCACAAGTTCCGCATAGCCGAGAGGGCTGTTTATTCCCGTTCCTATGGCTGTCGCTCCCATATTGATTTCCGCGATAAGATTTCGCGCTTCTCCGATACGCTGCATATCTTCATAAACAGTATCGGCAAAAGCGGAAAATTCCATGCCTAGGGTCATAGGCACCGCGTCTTGCAGCTGGGTGCGTCCCATTTTTATCACATCGTTCAATTCCCGTGCTTTTTTCTCAAAGGCGGTCCGAAGGTAATTCAGATCGTCGATAAAGGTTGTCAGCTGGGCGTAAAGGGCTATGCGAAGGGCGGTGGGATAGGCATCGTTGGTTGACTGGGAACAGTTCACATCATTGTTCGGGTGGCAATATTCATATTGCCCTTTTTTGTAGCCCATTATTTCCAAGGCTCTGTTTGCGATCACTTCATTCGCATTCATATTGCAGGAAGTACCGGCTCCTCCCTGAAAAACGTCAAGGGGGAATTGGTCGTGGAGTTTTCCTGCGAGAATTTCGTCACAGGCTTTGCAAATGGCTTCACATTTGTTTTTTTCAAGCACGCCCAGCTGCGTGTTCGCAAGGGCGGCAGCTTTTTTTACGCAAGCGAGCCCCTTTATGAAATAGGTCAGTGTTGAAATGGAAATGCCGGAAATTTTGAAATTTTCCAATGCCCTATACGTTTGGATACCGTAATAGATATCAGCGGGAATAACCATTTCGCCTAAAAAATCATGTTCAATTCTCATTCCGCCCATATAATCACCTTTTTTTATTTTTTTACTTCTTTTAAAGGCTCGCCGGCATAAAGTCAAGCTTGCTTTGTGAAACTTGTTTGAATACCATCAACAAATGAAACGGGATTTTTTTTTATATAAAATTAAATGATTGAAACTTTTTGATGTTTTCAATATACTTAAAATACATTTGTATAAAAAACTTTTATTGGGAGCAGTCTGTGAAAAAATTATATTTATTCGTTTTATTTGTTTTTTTGGGGCTGCAATGCGCTTGTTCCGCAAATCCAAAAGCCGGTATTTTGCATAGTGATAATTCCGTCATGCAGAAAACTGCAAGCCAACCGCAAAAAACGGTTTTTCTTGTGCCAAAGCAAACAAAATCGGAATATTTTGTTTTAATGTTTCAGGAATTGACACCGTATATCGAGAATGCATTGGTTGAAAATAATTTTATTCCCGCAAAGGAAAGCAAACATGCCGATTATATTGCGGTTGTTGATTTTGGAACGCTCGGAAGCAAGGTGATAACCAAGACCTATTCTGAACCCCGTTACCGTTATCCGCTTTCTTTTTATGAGTATGACGATCATATCGGAACCGGGGCGTATTTTGATAACGGACAAGAATACCGTACGAAACAGTATCAGGTTTATCCTCATTTTTTAACCCTTGCATGTTATAAGCAAAAACAGCAAAACAATGCGGAGCCGATTTGGCAGACAACCTTGGTTTTGCAAAGTTTAAGCGATGATTTCCGTGCCAGTATCCAGCCTTTGCTTGTGCCGCTTTCCAAAAACATACGGCAAGCGGTTTTATGGAATGATACCGTTTATTATGAATTTGCTGATATCAAGTAATATATTGTAATTACAGTATTTTTATTGATGCATATAATTATGCGTTTGACTGATTTCTTGAATGGGCATATATTGAACGTATTGTTTTAATACAGCATTGCGGGTATTCATGAAACAAGTTTTTATAATTATTGTTTGCTTATTAAGTGCCTGTTCAGGGAAAAATGTCTTTTTTTCCGAAGAAAATGCTGTGTTACCCGATAGCGGTGCTGTCCGCCGGGATTTAACCGAAATCTATCATAGTACGTTGTCGCTGAAACAGCTTATCGAAATTGCGAAAGAAAGAAATCTGGATTTGCAAATTGCCGTGTTAAAACAAGAGCTTGCCAGAATTGATAAGCAAATCGCCATAGGGAATTTATTGCCGCAGGTGAATATCTTGGCGGGATTTGAAAAGAATTATGACAATTTGCATTTGGGGGTTCCGACAAAATTATTCGGATTGCCTTATAATATGGCGGTACCTTTACTTGACAGTGATTTTTATGCCTATTCCTTGAATGCTCAGATACCTGTTTTTGTGCCCAGTCTTTGGTTTCTTGTGAGTGCGAGAAAAAAAGGGGAAGATATTCAGGAATTGCTGACTTCTTTGAGCGGAAAATTGGTCACGCTCAATGTGATGAGTGAATATTTTTACTTTTTGGCTTTGCAAAGCGAAGAAAAAAGCCTTTACCATGAAAAACAATCCTCCCATGAGTTATTGAGGCAGGCGGAAATTTCTTTCAGGACCGAAAGCATACTTGCATGGGAACTTGAAGAAGCCAGGGCGTATGATATGTCAAAAGAATTGGCATTGCGGCAAAACAAGCGTGCACAGGAAATTGCGTATTTGGATATTTTGAAAAGTTTGAATTTTCCTTTTGATGTGAAAATTGATTTTATACCTTTGGAAGAAAAAATTGTTATTTTGCCGAGTGTTGAAGAATGTGTTTTGCAGGCTCTGGAACATAATGAAAAATGGAAAGTATCCAACGTATCCAAACAAATCCGGGAAGATGTGAAAAGAAGCGCGTTAAGCGAATTTTTGCCGAAAATCATACTGGGCGGAAATGTATTTGGTTTTGACAATAATTTGCTTTTGGAAGACAGCGGAAGTTTTTTGTCTGTCATTGGTTTATTCAGTGTTTTCAACGGGTTTAAAACCGTTAATGAATACCGCAAAGCTTTGCGTCAGGAAAAAATCTCAGAAATTGAGCTTATAAAAGAATATTGGACCTTGATTGCGGAAATACATTCCGCATACAATTCCGTGCAAAATGCAAAGGAATTGTTCTTGCTTTCAAAAACAAATATGGAGGCAATGCAGGGAAAGTTTAATCAAAAAAAAGCTGAACAAAAATATGGAGTTATTGATTTAAAAGAATATTATTCCGCATTGAAAGAATATCATGAAGCGATAAGTTTCCATGAAAAAGCGTATTTTCAGTACCGATTGGCGGCAGGCACTCTTGCTGTGGCAATGGGGCAAAACCCTTATCAAGAGACAGAATTATGAAATATGGAATATTGATGATCCTTTTGGGAGCCATGGTATTTGTTTCTGCCTGCGATAAAACGCGGGAGGAGCAAATCCGTCCTGTGGCTGTATATGCGTTGGCGGAACATGATGCTGTTTTCACAGCAAAGTTTCCATCGATTGTTGAAGCGGGAAATGAGGCGGTTTTATCTTTTAAAGTCGCAGGTTCGATTTTGGAATTTCCGTATGAAACGGGGGCGTATGTTCAAAAAGGGCAAGTGCTTGTCCGGCTCGATGAAAGGGATTATGCCGTTCAGCTTGAAGCAGGCAAAGAAAAAATGCTGGCGGCGGAAAATGCGTATTTGGGGGCGAAAGCCCAGGCGGACAACGCCCGCAAGCAATTTGCCCGTGCAAAGGCTTTATATATGGAAAACGCTCTTGCGAAGAAAAAATATGATGAGGCGATCGCCATGCTTGAGGGAGCGGCAGCTCAGGAAAAAGCCCGGTTCGCAAGTTATCAGGAAGCGAAGCAAGGCTATGTCAACAGGGAAAATCAAAAACAGGATACCCGGCTTACCGCGCCTTATGATGGTTATATAAAAAGGAAATTCGCAGATGTCGGAGCTGTTGTTTCCGCCGGTTTGCCTGTTTTGGCTTTTTCTTCCGACGGACACAAAAAAGTGCAGATCAATATTTCCCAAAAAGATATGCGATATTTTGAAAATAATCCGCATTGCGTTTTTGTTCAGCAAGGCAGGGAGTATGCTTTATCCCTGCAGACAATAGGCAAAGTGAAACAAAGTTTTGATTTGGTCTATCCTGTTGTTTTTTATATTGAAAATGACGAGGATTTATTGGTGGGCAGTGAAGGGTCGGTTTATGTCCGTTTTGCAAATACTCATTCTGATGTCTTACTCATTCCCGTTGAAGCCGTGTTTGAAAAAAACGGCAAGTCTTATGTTTGGAATTTTGACGGAAAAACAGTGATGCTTAAAGCCGTGCAGATTGTGCGGGCGGAAGAGAACGGGCAAATTGTCGTTGAGGGGTTGAAGCTCGGCGACAGAATAGTCGTCCGCGGCGTGCATGATTTATACGAGGGACAGACCGTGCGGGCATTGGAAGAATTTTCAAAAAGCAACGTGGGCGAAGTTTTATAGGAACGCTATGAAATTTATTGATTATTCCATTGATAATCCCGCAGTTGTCCGTTTTCTTGTCATTTTGTTGATTGTTGGCGGACTTTTTTCCTATGTACGGCTTGGCAAGCTTGAAGACCCGGAATTTAAAATCAAGGAAGCCTTGGTGGTGACGTTATATCCGGAAGCTGACGCCCATAGCGTGGAATTATATGTGACTGATGTCATTGAGCAGGCTTTGCAAAAAATTTCCAATATCGATTATACGCAAAGCGTTTCCAAGCAAGGTTATTCGCAAGTAAAAATAAAATTGAAAGAATCCGTCCCCGCCCATGAAATAGACCAATATTGGGATAATGTGCGTAAAAAAATCGCTGACGCTTCTGTGAAATTGCCCATGGGGGCGGTCGAGCCTATTGTTTTGGACGATTACGGAGCGGTTTACGGCATTTTTTTGGCTGTGACCGCTGACGAAAGTTTTACGCTGCAGGAATTGAAAAAATATACGGAATTTGTGACAAAAACATTAAATGCCGTTGACGGCGTGGCGCAGGTTTCTGAATTTGGCAAAGTTGAAAACGCACTTATTGTGCAGCTTGACAAAGAAAAAGTCAATGCCATGGGGCTGAATCCCAAAACCATTGTCGCTTCTTTGTTTTTGGATAATTTGATTACAGGGGCGAGTTCTGTCAATTTCGGCGATTTGCGTATTCCTCTTCGTTTGACCAATAAAATCGATACAAAAGAAAAATTGGAGGAGCTCGTTGTTTTTTCCCATGAACGGTCGGACGGGGCTGTTCAGATTGTCCGGCTGAAAGATATTGCTGAAATAGAAAGGGGCGTTGTCGAACCTGTTACGCAGAAGATGTTTTATAACGGGAAAAGGGCGATGGGGATTTTTTTATCTCCGGAAACCGGAAGCAATATCATTCATACCGGCAAGTCCATTGATGAAAAAATTCTTGGGCTTAAGGAAAAACTGCCTGTCGGGATAGCTATTGAAAAAGTGTATTATCAGCCTGACCTTGTGACTTCCGCCATCAATAATTTTGTTTGGAATTTGATTTTGTCTGTCATTACGGTTGTCGGCGTTTTGCTTTTCGCAATGGGAATACGCAGCGGGCTCATTATCGGAAGCGGTTTGGTTTTTTCCATTCTGGGTACGCTTATTTGCATGCTTTTACTGCATATTGACCTGCAGCGTGTTTCTTTGTCCGCATTCATCATCGCCATGGGTATGCTTGTGGATAATTCCATTGTCGTTGTGGACAGGGTGCTTGTTTTGCGGCAGCAAGGTCTTGCCATGCGGGATACTTTGCTTGAGGCGACGAAAAAGACGGCGATTCCGCTGCTCGGGGCGACGGCTATCGCAAGTCTGGCTTTTTTGCCGGCTTATTTGATGCCCACGTATTTGGGGGAATATGTCGGTTCTGTTTTTGCGGTTGTCGGCATTTCCCTTATGCTCAGCTGGGTGCTTTGTTTGACGCAGACCCCGGTTTATTGCGATACCTATTTATCCGCTGTGCAAATTCCGCCAGTTTCTGAACGGGAACGGAAATTTTACCGCAAATGCCGCCGCATTTTGTATGTGTTATTAAAAAATCAAAAGAAAACACTGGCGCTTACCTGTTTGGCGTTCATGATAGCCATGGTGCTTTTTCTTTTTATTCCCAAAATCTTTTTTCCGCCGTCGGATAAAAAAGGATTTACCGTGAACCTGTGGGTTGCCGAGGGAAGCCGTGTTGAACGGGTGGAAAAAATTGGCAGGGATATAGCTGAGTATGTGCAAAACCAAGAGGGCGTTTCTTCTGTGGTGCTTGCGACCGGAGCATCGGTCCCCCGTTTTTATGTGGCGGTGATTCCGCAATATCCCAACACTTCTTATGCCCAGCTTGTCGTCAATCTTGAAGATTTACGATATTTGGAGGAATTGTGCGCAAAGCTCATGCAGTTTGCCGGACGTTCTTATCCTGAAGTTATGGTCGGCATAAGGAAATATCCGAATGGAACGCCGGTGCAGTATCCTGTTGAATTGGCTTTTTCCGGTTCCGACCCTCAAATATTGCGGGAACTTGCTGATAAAGCCATTGCGGTTTTTCAGAAAAATTCCAAAATTTCCAGCGTGACGACGGATTGGCGGAACAAGATTATGGTTTGGGAAGGGGAGTATTCCGATATTTTGGCAAAACAGGCGCACATTATGCCGTCAGACATCGCTGTTGCATTAATGGCTAACGGGGACGGCATGCTTATCGGAAAAATCAATGAAAACGGAAATACCGTTTCCGTATTGCTGAAAGAAAATCTGCTTAAGGGAAGTTCCGATTTGGTCAATATCGGGCAAACGCCCGTTTGGGGCATGAATGCGTCCTCGCTTCCTTTATCCGCCGTACTGCGGAATGAAACCATGAAATTTGAAGAGGGGCAAATTTGGAGAAGAAACAGGGTGCGGACTGTCACGGTGCAGTGCGATGTTGTTTTAGACGCCATGCCAGATACCGCAAGAAGGGAAGTCTTGGAAGAACTTGAAGCGATTTTTCTTCCTAAGGGGTATTCCATGTTTTGGCTTGGCGAACACCATGAACAAATAAAAAATGTTTTTGCAATACTGGATTACGTTCCTCTTGCAGGACTTTTCATGTTCATTATTTGCGTGTTGCTTTTTGCCGATTTAAAAATTCCTTTTATGATTTTTGCTTCTTTACCCTTCGCTTTTATCGGCATTGTGCCCAGCTTATTGCTTTTTGGTATGCCTTTCGGTTTCATGTCCATTGTCGGAACTGTTTCACTTACCGGAATGATGATAAAAAATATCATTGTGCTTGTTGATGAAATTAATTTTGAAATAAAGGAATTGCGGAAAAATCCGTTCATAGCTCTCATCGATTCTGCGGTCAGCCGTATCCGTTCCGTTTCATTGGCTGCTCTTACGACGATTTTCGGTATGTTTCCGCTCATTTTCGACCCGTTGTTCGGAGGAATGTCCGCAACAATCATTTTCGGACTTTTTGTTTCAACTGTTTTGACATTGTTCATTTTTCCCGTTTTTTACGCGTTCGTATTTCATATCGGTTTGAAAAAATAATGACATTCATCGGATAAGTTGTTATTTTTCTCCAGTCCTATATCGGAATAATACTGGTTTGCGCCTCAAGGCGCTCTGAATTATTGTTTGTCACATTACATTCACAGACTGCTGCTAAGCAATGCTGTTTATTCTTCCCAATGATAATTTTTCACACTATTCAAATTACCATTATCTTCTGTTACTCCATTTTTTTTTGGGGATTGACGGATACATTGAAACATGCCAAAGGAGGACAGGCGCGTATCCGAAGTTTTTTTGTTCCGCCGGCTCAGCCGTTTTTTATGCTGACGGGACAATAAAAAAGACTTTCCGTTTTGCGGAAAGCCTTATGAATTTTTTGTTACGTTACGGATCAGTGTTGTTCTATCCATTCATGGTTGACATGGCTGACAACATCTTCGATGGTTTGCAGCTGGTCAGGGGAGCAAACACCGATAAGGGGCTGATTGATGTCGATATTTTGATTGTGTTTAAAATACACTTGATAAATAATTCCTTCAGGACCGGTGTAAAGAAGAGGAACTTCGCGCTTCATGCGTGAAACAATGAATAATTCCATGCCGTTTGTCACCGTGACTGTTTGGCTTCCGGAGATTTTAACTTTTTTATCGATTTCAGGCGTAAAATAATACTTAGCCCTTTCAGGCGCATAAAAGAGGTGCAGAGCTTTTTGCAAAATGATTTCAATGACTTCTTCCTTGGAAAGGAAGTGCCGTAAAATTCCGATTTCAGTGCCGGCTTCCACAAATTGCTTATTGTATTCCTTATGCATTTTTTGAATAATGCCTTTTTGGGCGGCATGAATGAAACGCGGATTATTTTCACGCGTGATGACAGCGATTTTCGTACCCGGAATTTCTTTAAATTCACCGCTCACATCTTTTACTTTATTACCTTCTTCAATGTCGGTAAACTCTATAATTCCGGTATGAGGGGTTTTTATGCTCACATCCAGATACGGATGTTGCTTTATTTCATCTAAAAGTGCAGTAATATCTAACATAATATACCTATCTGTAATAAAGATTGCGTCCACCCATAGTGAGCAATGCTTGTTTTAGGTTCGTACGGGTGTCGCGCCTGTCCCAAACACCTTGGATATGCCCGCGTGAAAGGGCTTTATAGCAATTATGGTGATCGGGTGGAACATCCATGCCGGTAGTGTTTTTAATAACGGCAGGCCCGGCAAAGCCGAGGTTGGAAGAGCGCATTGCGAATTGATAGTGGGCGCAGCCCAGAAAACTTGCAACCGGTCCGCCGAAACTGTTGGTATCGTAAAGGACGAGATAAAGTCCCCCTGCCCTCATATAGCGGCGAATGGCAATGGTTACGCGGGGCATTTGGATAACTCCGTGCGTTCCTTCCTGAATACGTATCCCTGCCGTGCCGTGTGAGTAAATGATTAAAGGATAACGTTTTCTGCGGGCTTTGTCTATGGCGGAAATAAGTTTCGCTCCTTCCGCAGCTCCGACAGAACCGCCTCTGAACGGTGCGGTTAAAATGGCAACAATGCACTTTATGCCTTCAATTCTTGCTTCATAGGTGATACAGGAAGATTTTAATTTTGTTTTTTCACGGGCTTCTTGTAAGCGTTCATCAAAATCGGGGAATTTCAACGGGTTGCCCGCTTCCCACTCGTTATTGAATTCATGGATTGAATTTTCATCAAAGCAGTTATGCATGAACCATTGGTATTCCATTTTGAAATGATGACCGCAGTTTGTGCATACGCCTGCAAATTCATTGTAAAGGTCCGGAGCCCAAAGGTCGATACAGCCGTGCACGGCACTGTTCGGACAAGTGACAGCTTTATCTTCCTTCGCTTTCGGGCTTACCCATTTCCACGCGTTGTTTCTGCTGTTTTCGTCTTCCCATTTGGAAAGCGTTGTCAGTTCTTCCTCTGCGGCAGGGTCGATACGGCGGACTTTATTATAGGCGTTTTTGAACGGTTTTGAGGTTTTTTGCTTGAAACTGATCCATTCCGCTTCGATTTCTTCACGCAGGCGCACGTATTTTTTACGTTGGCGATGATAAATGTCATATACGAGCCTGTTGTACACTTCACGCCATTGTTCCGCCCAAGTATCCGCCAAAGCGCCTAAAATGCTTTGTCTGTTAATATAGCTTTTTCTGGACATGCGCATGAATTTGTGCTGGCGCTCTTCAATTAAATCGCTGCGCAAACTGCGTTTGATATGCCAGCGGACATAGGTTTCGTCAAGATTGATATCGGGGTTTTGCAAACGGCGGAGTTTGCTGAAATTGAATATCGAAAACTCGCTGGATTTGAGCATGACTTCGTCGGTAGCCCTGATGATTTCTTGGCGGAGGGTACGGAAAAAATCATAATGATAAGGTCTTGCCCCAAGAAGCGGCTCCTGAATGATTTTATCGATATA
>DONZ01000003.1 GCA_003512875.1 Desulfovibrio sp.
AAACAAGGCATTGGCAGACAAATCATGCAATTTCTTGCAAAACTCTGCAAAGAACGGGGCTATGCCCGTATGGAATGGGGCTGTCTTGACTGGAACACCGATGCATGGGATTTCTACACAAATCTAGGCTCTGTTCCTTTTGAAATATTGACTATCCACCGCCTTTCCGGTGAAAGCTTAGAAAAATTATCGCAATAAGTTTAGCATAATATAATCATACCGTTATGAACATAAAAAGGGGCATTTCGCCCCTTTTTCAATACTTGCGCAACACCCGCTATTCTTTTTCCTGATCTTCAGCCGGTTCATCCTGCCGTTTCGCCGTTTCCGGGCGTCCCTCAAGAATATTTTTATGTCCGTAAATGATTTCATCAATGACTTCTGGTCTTGCAAGGGCTGTTGTGTCGCCGATATCGTCATAAACATTGCCCGCGATTTTACGCAGCATTCTGCGGATGATTTTTCCTGACTGCGTTTTCGGCATGCTTTCCACAAACTGGATATATTCAGGAGAAGCAAGCGCGCCGATATTCTTACGGATCACCTCTTTCAAAAGTTTTCTGATATCATCCGTCCATGCGATGTCATCTTTCAAAACAACATACGCGTAAATGGCTTCACCTTTTATTTCATGCGGCATGGAAACAACCGCTGCCTCGGAAACATACTGATTGGCGGTCAAAACAGCCTCGATTTCAGCCGTTGACAAACGGTGGCCGGAAACATTGATATTGTCGTCCATACGTCCTAAAATCCAAAAATAACCGTCTTCGTCAATTTCGGCGCCGTCACCGGAATCAAAATAACCAAAGCGTTTGAAATAACTTTGATATTTTTCTTCATCGTTATAAACGCCAAGCATCATGCCGGGCCAAGGCTTACGGATAACCAAGTGCCCTGCTTTCGTATTTTCATGACTCACGTCTTCCCCGTCTTTTTTCGCGTCACCCATGACAACCGCGTCAATGCCCGGCAGAGGGAAAGAGGCTGAACCGGGTTTCAGCCTTGAAGCATAAGGAAACGGGCTGATCATTGCCCCGCCTGATTCCGTTTGCCACCATGTGTCGACAATCGGAAGTTCGCCTCCGCCGATGACTTTATGGAACCATTCCCAAGCTTCCGGGTTGATAGGCTCACCTACGGAACCGAGCACGCGCAGGGTGCGCAAATCATAGCGTTCCGGCCACGCTTCCCCCATACGCATAAGGGAACGGATAACCGTCGGAGCCGTATATAAAATATTCACGCGGAATTTTTCTACGATACGCCAGTAACGGTCCGGTTTCGGATACGTGGGAACGCCTTCGAACATAAGCGTTGTCGCCCCGAGAGACAGCGGACCGTATACACCGTAAGTATGCCCCGTTATCCAGCCCATATCCGCCGTACACCAATATACGTCGTCGTCACGCATATCAAAAATCCATTGCGAGGTATGGGCGGCATACGTCAAATACCCGCCGGTTGAATGCAGAATGCCTGAAGGTTTGCCCGTACTTCCGCTTGTGTGCAGGAGGAAAAGCGGATCGTTCGCATCCATGGGCACGCAGGGAAAATCAACGTCCAAAGTAAAATCTTCCACTAAATCATGCCACCAAATATCACGGTTTTTAACCATATTCACATCTTGCATGTTCGCATGATGAACAACCAAAACATGGGCGACAGAAGGACATTTTTCCAAAATCGGGTCCAAATTCGCTTTCAAAGGCTTTACGGAACCGGCACGGATTACACCGTCAGCGGTGATGACGACTTTCGCCTTGGAATCTTGAATACGGCTGCGCACGCCGCCTTCCGCATAGCCTGAAAAAATCGCGGTATGTATCGCGCCTATCCGCGCGCAGGCAAGCATTGAAATAACAAGTTCCGGAATCATGGGCATATAAAGGGCAACCCTGTCGCCTTTTTTCACGTGTAAAGAATTAAGCGCGTGGGCGACACGGCAAACTTCCGTATAAAGCATTTGATACGTGAAGCAACGCACATCCATTTCACGTTCGCCTTGCCAGATAAGCGCGGCTTTATTTCGCCTGCCGGAAATGATATGTCTGTCAATACAGTTGAAAGAGGCGTTCAATTTCGCATTGGTAAACCAACGGTATTTATGATTTACTTCATCGGATTCCAAAACCTTGTCCCAGCGTTTATACCAATGTATGAGCTGCGTCGCACGGGCCGCCCAAAAATCATCAGGATCATCAAGAGCGCGCTGGCAAATGGCCCTCGCCTCTTCCGTACCGCTAATCCACGCACTAGACTTACCATGTTCGGGGGGTAAATAACTACGGTTTTCAGTTAATAAAGTGGTAATGCGCTCTTGTGTCATGGATTTGCTCCTATTATTAAATTGTTATCCTATTGCTTTGCATTTTCAATTTCAAAAATAACTTTGCAAAGGTTTCTCAGCCGTTTTATGTTCAATCAATAAACATAAATAATTCAAGCGGTAAGCGTACTCCCTACTTGCCTTTACGGTTACACAGCATTTTTCTTGCGTCAATATGGTTTTTAAATTTTTTCTTTTAAAACCATTAAAGAATAATGGAACAAACTTTTTTATTCAGCGATAACACACTGATTATATTTGATTTTTATAGACAATACCGGCTAAAAATTTTTTCCGCATTTTCCGCATTGATTTTTTATTGCATTACTATTTATGAAATACATGCATTATATGCATGCATTTTAGCTACTTATGCATAGATTTTAAATAATATCGTGTTTTGCGGCAAAATATATTTGCTATAAAAACAATCACACAAAAAAGCAAGCTATTTTTAATAGTTAAATAAAACGGTTTGCAATAAAAAGCACCGTACGAATTAACTTTCAACCCATAATTCACATTGGGAAATAACGGTTTTAATAGCTTCCTCCATGCCTGCCGGAGGATATTTATATTTTTTGAGCAAACGTTTCACAAGGCTCCGCATTTCCGCCTTTGCACTTTCCTTTTTTTGCCAGTCCACCGTGCGTTTTTTGCGTAAAAGTTCGGTAAGTTCCTTGGTTATGTTCACAAGTTCTTCATTTTCGTAAAAATCTTTCACAGCCTCCGGACGCGTCAGCGCATCATAAAACGCCACTTCCTCACTGCTTAGCCCAAGTTCGCCCGCTTCCTTTTCCGCCTGCATAATCTGCCCTGCAAGCTCCAGCAGTTCTTTTATCACCTGTTCATTGGTAAGCAAGCCCCGAAAATAATTGTTCATGGCATTCTGTATGATTTCGGAAAATTGTTCCGATTTTACAAGATTTGTCTTTTTATACACAGCAACTTTTTCGGAAATCAATTTTTTCAGCATTTCCAAGGCGAGATTTTTTTCTTTCATGTTGAAAATTTCATTCAGAAATTTAGGGTCAAACAAAGAAAATTCCGTTTTCACATCAGAAAACAAATTGATAATACCGTCGCTTTTAATCGTGTTTTTCAAAAGCTCATTAATCCGCTGATTAATTTCCGCCAAGGAAAACTTTTTGCTCTCGCCCCCTGTGGAAAAGCGCACCAACATAGTCCGCACAGCTTCAAAAAAAGCACTTTCAAAGCGTTTTTCCTCGTCAACGATACTGCTGCATAAAGACAGGGACTGAATCAAAAGCAAAACCTCTTTTATAAACAAGTTCTTTGTTTGCCTATTCTCTGGCTTATCCCGTTCCTGCAGGCTTTTATCAAGCAAAAAATTTGTCGCCCCGGTAATGGCTTTCGCCCTTTCCCTGTCTGTGCCGTGCATAAAGGCGGAATAATCATAACCATACAAAAGATCACGGCAAATTTCCATTTTTTCCAAGAACTTGGGATATGCTTCTTTTTTAATATCCATATCCCCGTAATTTTTCAAATCACGGCTTGTATAGTCCTTCATCGCCTGCTTGAGGGCAGCGGCAATTCCCACATAATCAACCACCAAGCCCCCCGCCTTATTCTTATAAACACGGTTCACCCTTGCGATTGCCTGCATGAGATTATGCCCGACCATGGGCTTATACACATACATGGTCGCAAGCGACGGCACATCAAAACCCGTCAGCCACATATCCACCACTATGGCGATTTTCATTTCAGACGTATCGTCTTTGAACTTCTTCGCCATTTCTGTTTTATGGTTTTTATTGCCGATAATAGCCTGCCATTCTTCGGGGTCATTATTTCCCTGCGTCATCACAAGAGCGATTTTATTTTTCCAATCAGGTTTCAGCGCGAGGATTTGTTTATAAATTTTCATGGCAATAGGGCGGGAATATGCCACAATCATAGCCTTACCCGTAAGCAAATGCTCACGGTAGGTGCAGTAATGCTCTAAAATATCCGTCACCAAAGAATGAATTGTCTGCTCCGCCCCTAATATTTCCTCAAGCTTTCCCAGCTCTCTCTTACTTTTTTCAATGGCATAAGGATCGGCATTTTGGGCAAGCAAATCATATTCTTCGTCAATGCGCTTCAGAATATCCTTATCAAGGTGCAGGCTGACAACACGGCTTTCATAAAAAACAGGCTTTGTCGCTCCGTCCTCAACCGCTTGCGTCATATCATACATATCAATATAATTTCCAAAAACTTCCACAGTGGAACGGTCTTTTTTATCAATAGGCGTCCCCGTAAAGCCTATAAAGGTCGCACAAGGCAGTCCGTTGCGGATAATGCGCGCAGAACCGAGCTTGATTTTGCCCTCCTTGCCGACCTTTTCCACAAGCCCGTAATGGCTGCGGTGTGCTTCATCAGCAATAACAATAATATTTTTGCGAGTGGATAAAGGCTTGTCGCTTTCCTCGAATTTCTGCATAGTGGTGAATATGATACCGTTCGCTTCCCTCTTTTCCAGTAAACCGACCAAATCTTCACGGCTTTTGGCTTGTACGGGAGATTGATATAAAAATTTTTGACAGCCCGCAAACTGCAAAAAAAGCTGATTGTCAAGATCAACCCTATCCGTCACCACCACAAGGGTTGGCGAAGAAACCGCTTTTCGGATATTTTTTGCATAAAAAACCATGGAAAGAGATTTTCCGCTGCCCTGCGTATGCCAGAAAACGCCCCCTTTTCCGTCTGTTTCAATGGCTTGCACGGTTGATTGTATCGCTTTTTTAACGGCAAAATATTGGTGATACGCCGCTAAAATCTTGCGTGTGCCGTCCTTGTTTTCATCAAAACACATAAAATTGAGGATTAAATCAAGAAAACGCTCTTTTTGGAACATACCCTCAAAAAATGTTTCATAGGAAGCAAAAGACGTGTTTTCATATTTGCCGTCAACCGTTTTCCACTCCATGAAACGGTCCTCGTTTGCCGTAATGGTGCCGGCTTTGGAAACCGCCTGATCACTCATTACGCAAAAGGCATTGTAATAAAAAAGCGGCTCAATGGCATGCTGATAATTTTTTAATTGCCTATACGCCTCGGAAACGTCCGTATCTTCACGGGAAGGAGATTTCAGTTCAATCACCACAAGGGGAAATCCATTGACAAAAACTATCATATCAGGGCGTTTTTCAAACCCGGCATAAGCAATAGTCCACTGATTGGCAACAACAAAACTGTTCTTTTCCACATGCTCAAAATCAAACAGACGGATACGGCAGGTTCTCTCCTCGCCTTTTTCATAATAAGGAATATCCATGCCATCTTGCAGGTATTTGGTAAAACACATGTTCTTCTGCAAAAGCCCGAAGCCCTCAAGCTCTGTCAGCTTCCGCACGGTACTTTCCAAAATTTCAGCTGAGGCATGGGGATTTAAACGGCTAAGCAAAGGCAAAATATCACGCATAAAAAGAGGACTGGCATAATCACGTTCAACATCATACCCGCAGATATGCTCATAGCCCAGCTTTTCCGTAAAAAGCTCAATCAGCGCATTTTCGTAATTTACCTCTGCAAAAGCCATACGTACTCCGTTTTTTTATTTTTTTTTGTTTTTTTGAGTAAGTTTTACAGGGGGAAAACTTTTGAAAAAGTTTATCCTCCTGCCCCCTTACAAAACTTTTTTAATAACTATTTTTAGCTACAATAAATTATTTTATCCAAGCCTGCAACAAACAAAAAGAATAAAAGATTGCCGCGTCACTCCTCGTACAGTTGTTAGACAACTCGACTTGATTGCGAGCGTCAGCGAAGCAATCTTTTTCTTGTTTTATTATAACTATTTTAGATTATAGCTAAAAATTTTAGCCCCCTAATCAACTATAAATTGTTCTGAATTTTGTTCACAATATTCTTCTACAATTTTCAACCAATTACTATACCAATACCATTGATTACAAACTTCATGTCCATAATTAAATTTAGGATTTTTAGCATCTTTTTTTTTCCATAATTTTGTATGTTGATAAAAATTAAATTTTGTATAGCCTTTATTATTCATTAACCCTACAATTTGTTTTGGCAAAAATTTTTCCTTTTCAGTCTCTTTTAACACTAAATAATCCTTATTAAACTTTTCTGCCATTGGGTCATCTGCTTTTATAAACTCTATAACTTTATCTGCTTGCTTTGCCCGATTAGCAGTTAAAGGGACAAAACAAACACGATATGCATAATGAATATTTTTTATTTCTTCATCATGCAGTTTATCTTCAAATTCTACAATAAAATTTTTAATATTTGAATTCAAATAATCATTATTTCTTAAAAAATTTTCTTGTTCAGGTATTAACGGTGAAAACTGAATAGTTAAAGCTAAACTATCATTTATAGCATATTTGTCCCCAAATAATTTTTTTATATAATAATCATAATTTATAGCACAAGCTTGTAATTTTGCACTTATATATTCATCAATTTTATTTGTCATTTGATGTTCAATTTCATGCCTGATACCAATTAAAAACTTTAAATTATTTTTTGTATTTCCATCCAATGGGCAATTATTATCATTCAAACACCGCTCTAACTCCCAGTATTTATAAGCACCATATTTAGTTTTATCATATCGTTTAATTTTTCCTATTTGCGTATAATATTTATAAATTATTCCTTGTTCTTTTAAATATGCATGTAATAAGTATGTCCAACTTATAACTGCTAATGTTATAAAAGTTTCTGCTTTAAATGTAATAAGAGGATTATTATATGTTTGAACAGCTGCAAACATAGTCTCTCTTGATTTTCTTAATAATTCATTTCTAATGGATAATCCCTTAGACATATTTTCCCCCTATATTAATACCTTACACCTCTAACTCTCCGCTCATAAGTTTTGGCAGAAGCGTGTCACGAATTTGAGCAAGTTTTATATTTTCAACTTGAATATTTTTTATCTTTTCAATTATTGGAATAATAACTTTTTCATGAGCCTGTAAAATTTCTCTATTAGGTAAGAGTATTGGTAATGATTTTATAGAAGTTAAACTTAAATTTGCTTGCACAGCCTGTTGAATTTTCTTTAAATAAAAATTTGTATGCCAACCACCTAAAAAATAGCTATATAAACAATAAGAACTAATTTTCGTTTCATCTGCTCTAATAATTGCTAATGCTTGATTAATATTAGCGGGTAATAAATCATTTCTTACAATAGCAAAACGCCCAATAGTTCCTGCCATTGATAATAGTATATCATTTTCTTTGATTTTTGAACGTGACATTAATTCATTAGTTTCATTATCAATAAATGTAAATTTGGTCTTATCAAAGTCATGATTTTCTAAAATTGTTTCCACCTTTAAAAAATTTACTCCGCATGGCATAAAGTTTCTTTTTATCGTAGTTGGCGTTGTTCCCTTGGTTATCACTGAGCACAGACTTTCTAAATTCACAACAGTAAATTTACTTGGAATTTTACCTAAAACACTATCGCTATATTTTTCATTTTTAAAAGGTTCAAAATTCACAAACCAAGATTTAAAAATCGCTTGGGCTTGGGCGTGCAGGTTTTCATTGATTTTATTGTTAAGCTCTATTTTCTCATCAAGGGAAGATAAAATTTTCGCAATTTTTTGTTGAGTTTCAAGCGAAAAATTAGGAACTTGATATTTCATAACTGCAACTCTATCACCTCTTGGCATTTTAGTACCGTCTTTAGAAGTTGCCGTTACATAATCAAAAAAATCATCTGAAGACAACACATAATATAAAAAATTATTGTCTATTTTGCTGTTAGCTCTTATCACTAACACATCATTAGAACAACCACCATTAAAACTTGCAAGCCATATCTTCTTAAAATACGGTCTTATGTTTGAAATTAAAATATCACCTTTTTTAAAAGAAGCAACTTTTCCTAATTGAGGAAAATATTTAGTTGGAATAATTCCACCTCTGTTTAATACCATATTATCAGTAGAAATATATTGATATTCCTGCAATTCAGAAACTAAAATTTTTTCTGTAACATAGCTACTTAATTCTGATAACTTATATTTCATAGCCAATCTTGCCCAATTCTTCTTTTATACTTTGTTCAAGGGTATGGGATTTTTGGAAAAGGTCGCCAAGTTCTGCTGTCAGGCGTTGCATTTTTTCGTTAAACGGTTCCGTATCTTCTTCTTTTTCTTCAATCCCCACATAACGCCCCGGGGTTAGAATAAAATCCTGTTTTTCGATTTCCGCCATATTCACAGCGGCACAAAAGCCCTTTTTATCCACGTCTTCACCGCGGCAGTAGGCATGATAGGTATCCGCAATCAGAGAAATATCGCTGTCCGTCAGTTCCCGCAAAGCACGAGTTACCATTGTGCCCATTTTTCGCGCGTCAATAAAAAGCGTTTTGCCCTTTTGCTCTTTATTGCGTGACAAAAACCACAAAGAAGCAGGAATTTGCGTTGTAAAAAACAGTTGGGCAGGCAGAGCCACAATACAGTCCACCAAATCGTCCAAAATAATGCGTTTGCGGATTTCCCCCTCTCCGCCCGCCATGGAAGAAAGGGAGCCGTTGGCAAGCACCATGCCCATTTTTCCGTTGGGCGCCAAATGCCAAATCATGTGCTGCAGCCACGCGAAGTTGGCATTGCCAGTCGGAGGTATGCCGTATTTCCACCGCACATCGTCTTTCAGCTTTTCCCCTCCCCAGTTGGAAAGATTGAAA
>DONZ01000041.1 GCA_003512875.1 Desulfovibrio sp.
GGTTTGATTTCTTTGCCGAGCCTTGCCACAATGGGGCGGGGAACATAGTCTGCCGGCGCTTTTCTGTCTTTGCGTTCCGGAAGGAAGAAGCCGGTGGACAAAGGACGCGGATTTTTGCCGGAGCTGTTAAAAAGTTCGAGCATGAATTCTTCTTTGCCGATATCCCGTTTCGGTTGAAATTTGGTTTCGATGCCTTGTTTTTGACAGGCAAGGTCAAGGGCTGTCCTGTAAATGTCCGTGACTTGCGCCACATAGGAGGGGCTTTTTGTCCTGCCTTCGATTTTCAAGGAAGCAGGCTGCATGGTGACAAGTTCGTCCATGAACGGAACAAGGCATAAATCGGAGGGAGCGAAAATGGCGCTGAAATCGGAGCCTTGTTCGATGTCCCAGCAGTCTTCGCCCTGACGCTGTCTTTCTTCGACGGTAAGGGAAATTTCATTGAACTTTTTGCCGCGGTATTCAAAACGGCAGGGCTGGGTGCATTGCCCCAAATTGGCAGGTCTTTTGTTGATCCATGCGGACATGAGGCAATGACCGGAAAGGGCGAGGCACATTGCGCCGTGCACGAAAATTTCAAATTCCATGTCCGGAAATTGTCTGATGATGTTTGTCATATCGTCTTTGCCGAGTTCGCGTGCCAGATTTATCCGCTGCACGCCGGTTTCCTTCCAAAATTCCACGGCGGCGGAGTTGACGGAATGGGCTTGGGTGGAAAGGTGGATTTCAAGATCCGGACAATGTTTTTTGGCAAGCCAAAGCACGCCGGGATCCGCAATGATAAGCGCGTCAACGCCTGTTTCCGGCAAGGCTTTGAGCATGCCGACAACATCGCCGAGCTGTCTGTCATACGGCATGGCGTTGAGGCAATAATAAACTTTCGCTTTGACGGCATGGGCTTTTTGCACGCCGAGTCTGAGTTCTTCGAGGCTGAAGCCGTCGCATTTCGCACGCAGGGAAAGTTCGTTGCCGCTTAAATATACGGCGTCGGCACCGTAAAGAAGGGCAGTTTCCAATTGTTCCGGCCCGCCGGCGGGGATTAAGAGTTCAGGTCTTTTGAGCATGTTTATTTCTTCTTGTAGAGTGTTCTTGTATATTTTGCCATATTGAGCATGTCTTCCAAAAAAGAGCCTTTGCCGCCCTTGAGCATGATAGTGGGCATGCTTTCGATGGACGGCGTTTCCGCGTCTTCGTTTTTGGCTTGTCCCGCCTGTTTTTTTTCTTGCGTATTGCTTTCTTTCAGGGGTTGGGCGAGCTTTTCTTTGAGCGAGGGGGGAGTTTCTGCCGCCGCGGCTTCCTGGGTGGTGTTTCGGCTGGAAATTTGGGCAGGGGGCTGCAAAGGGTTTTTGCTTGGAGGCGGAGCTGTTTTCAGTGTGTTTCCCGTGCCGTTGATACGCGATAAGCGCTGCTGTTCCAAGTAGTTGAGTTTTCTCTCCTGCTCCTGCTGTTTGCGGTATGCTTCGCCGTCAAGGACAATGTCCCTGATATTGGATTTGAAGATGATTTGCTGCAGCTCTTTTTGCGTGTCCAGATAACCGGCTATGCTCGGGGGAAATACTTTCGAACCGTTCATTTGCAGTAAAAATTCCGCAATTTCATTGACCGGGAAAACGGCTTTCGCGCTTTCGATTATCTTATTCACGGTATTGTAATTCGTGAGGGCGAAATTGTTTTGCAGTGCTGTGAAAATAGGGTTTTGCCCTTCCGGAAAGTCTTGGGAAAAAAGTTTTGCGCTTTTTGCTGCGTTGTCCCAGTTTTCTGTTTCGATATAGGCATGAATGGCGCGTTCAAGATAATATCTGCCCGTTTCAGGGTTGCCCAGCTCCTTGTGTATGCCGTACAAATAGGCAAGGGAATCGGATTTGCGGGGGGAATTCTGGCTGCTTGAGCGTTCAAAACAATGGGTGGCTTGGTTGAAAAGCCTGTCTTTGTATTTTTGTTTGCCGACGAGGAATATTTCCTCATAATCGGCATCTTCGGCGGGGGTATAGAAGAAGCGGACGAAACTTTTCTCGAAACTGTGCACGCGTTTTTTCCAGTTGCTTGAAAAAGCGAGTCTTTTTTCTTCGGTCGTTTTTTCAAGAGCGTTCAGTGTGGCATGGTATTTTTGCAGTTCCTGCGTGTACTGGAAAAGCGAATCATTCGCCTTTTCAAGAAGTTTTCCGAGACTGAAAGGATGAATAAGGAAAAAAGCCGCTCCGAGGGTACTGAGATTGGCTTGTTCTTTTTTTAAGAAATCGTTGTCAAAAGCGGTGTTTCCGGGGTAAAAGACAACTCCGACGGGAAAAAGCGCGCCAAGGGGGTGCAAACGTAAAAGGGAAAGCAAAAATGCGGCATTGAAATCGCCTAGGTCATAATCGCATAAAATGAGAGCGGAGTAGGAAAGTTTCGTTTCTTTTTTGGTGAGGATATGATAGAGGGCGTCGGCAGGGGAAGAAAAGATTTTTATATCCAGAACATCGATGGACTGGGCGTTGGAGTCGTAAAAAGAAGTGTCTTCCTGATTGGTGATGACAATGAATTCCTCAAAAAAAGGCAGGGCGGCTTCACTTGAATACGCATAAGAAGAAGCGTCCGTATTTGTTTCTGCCATTCCATTCTCCTTTTTGTTCTAAGCTTGAAATTATACGCTTTTTATTGTTTTGTACAGCAAAAAGTATCGGATAAAAGAAATAAAAATTTTTTGCTGTTTTTAACTGTTCAAAGTGAAAAAAAAATGCTAATTGATAAGTAATTAATATTAAGTTAGGGGAATATAGAATAAAAAGAAGTATGAAACAACAAAAACAAAAAGTTTTAGTCGTTGATGATCAGCAAATAAACAGAATGCTTTTGTCTAAAATATTGGATAGCCGCTATACCGTATTGCAGGCGGAAAACGGGCTGGAAGCATTCAATGTTCTTGAAAGGGAAAGGGAATCCATCCAAGTCATTCTTCTTGACCTTGTCATGCCTGTCATGGACGGGTTCACTTTTTTGGAAAAAGTCAAAAATTCTCCCTTTGCCAATATTCCCATAATCGTTGCTTCCCAGGCAAACGAAAACGATTCCGAACTGAAAGCTCTTGAAATGGGCGCTGTGGACTTTGTGACGAAGCCTTATTCTCCGAGCATTATTTTGCAGCGTATCATCAATACCATCGCAATGCGCGAGAACGCTATTTTAAGAAATACCGCGGAACGGGATTTTCTGACCAAATTATATAATAAGGAAACGTTTTATCAAAAAGTTTCCGAGCAGATCCACGAAGACGCGGATACGGTCTATTCGCTGATTTATTTCGATATTGAAAGGTT
>DONZ01000049.1 GCA_003512875.1 Desulfovibrio sp.
AAATAAATTTTAAAAGCTCATGATAAAAAAAGCGCTAGTTTTTCCGGCGCTTTTTTTGTATACTCATTTTTACCGATAAGGAGTATGCCGATGAGAAGAAAAGATAAAGAAATCACTTCCGAAGATGAAATCTTACGTATTATTCAAAATGCACGTATTTGCCATGTGGCTTTCCATGATGAAAAATATCCTTATATTGTGCCGCTTTGTTATGGTTTTGACCATCAGGGAAATAAGAAATCCCTTTATTTTCATGTGGCTAAGAGCGGAAAAAAGCTTGATTTGATTATGAAAAATCCTCATGTCGCTTTTGAAATTGAAAGAGATGTGAGCATTTACAGAGGTAAAAGCGTTTGCGATTATTCCATGGTTTTTGAGTCTGTTTGCGGTACCGGAACTATGCGGATTATTGATGATGAGAATGAAAAAATTTATGCATTACAATGTGTTACAAAGCATAATTCCTTTTATGACAAGAACGAAAAACACACCAGCGCAGTGGATACGGAACTTTATAATGCATATTTTGATGTTGAACATGTGCAAGGTATTGTTTTACTTGAACTTATTATTGAAAGTTGGACAGGAAAAAATTCCAAGCCCCATTGATGCCCCGTTGATGTTATGTGTGGATGTATGCATTAAAATAAGAACAAGGTGAATTTTGCATGAAAAGAGGAAAGGAAAAAGAAATTTTTCCTTTTTTTCTTTAAAGCGGGCACATTGATTTTTGGGAAGTGGAGATAAAAAAATAAAATGCGCCGGAAGCCGCAAATGTCATGCTGAACCCGCATTGCTAACGGTAAATGCAAATTTGCATTTTTTATCGCAGGAATTGAAAGGAGAATGGGGGAAAAGAAGTAAATGAGAATTGGCTGAATGCTAAAAGGAAATGGCGGAAATATGAAAAACGCCCGCAACGGCGGGGAATGCTGTGAATTACCGAGGGTGATTGTTTGCCGTATCTTGCCGACCATTGCCGGCATAGGGGGATTTGAATTGTCCGAATATCTTGCCCGAACCGTATCGGAATATTTTTTTATTGGTTATTATAATCTTATTGAATGTTCTTTCATAAAAACGCCTCACTATCATTCAAAATTCATGGTTATCCCGCCGCGGGGAATGCTCTTGACTTATTGTCGGGAGGTATGCTTTACAGTTTTCTTTTCAAATAAATCATATCCATTAGCTGTTGTCCGTTTTCGTATATGGGGTGGTCGTAATTGTCCGTAAAAAAGTTTTTGACAACGTGGGATTTTTCAAAACCGCATTTTTCGTAGAAATGGAGTGTCGCAGGGGTATCGCCTGTGCCGACGTATAATTCCGCGCCATTTTTGCAGTAATCGGCAATGAACGAGATGAGTTTTCGCCCGTATCCTTTTCGCTGGTACTGAGGGACAACGGCAATGTTCTTAATCTCATAAATGCCGGGTTGTTCCTGCGTGACAATGCAGACCGCTTTTATTTCGTTATCATCGCGTAAAGCGAACATTTCCCCCCGGTACAAATATTTTTCTATCATATCCGCTTGTTCGTCCGCGATAAGCAGCAAATCCATGTATTTTGTTTTATCGTTGTCAATAATTTTTACAAATTCCATTTGATATTTTTCCTTTCCTGTTTGCCGTCAGTATTGCAAATTGAATGAAATCAACAGGTTTTATCGGATATTTGCTTGAGAATAGACCAATCGCTATTCGCCATTAAACTGCGGTTGCAGGAAGCCGTGTTTAAAAAAAAATCGGTCGCTTATCGGTTTTCGTGCCCCCTATTATCGTTTCCTGTCAAATGGATGAGCGTGACTTCGCTGGGGACAAAAAGCCTGAAAGCGGTGTACGTCCAAATTCCTGTGCCGCTGCTGACATAAAGTTTCGCCTTGTTTTGTTCATATATTCCGCTTACAAAGCCTGCATTGAATTTTTTGACGACAGGGGCGAGGAAAAAAACTGTTCCGCCGTGCGTATGCCCGGAAAGCTGCAAATCGATGTGGGGAGCTGTTTTTCTGAAGCTGGCCGGATAATGGTCCAAAAATATTTTAAATCCTTGATTAGGAATGGTTTTCAGCAGTTCTGCCGTGTCAGCGGGAAAATTCCGCAGGCGCGGGCTCGCCCCGGTAAGGGATAAATATTCATGGATTTGAATGGTTTCATTTTCCAAGACATTGAGATTGTTTTCTTTGAAAAAATTTTGCCAGTATGCAAGCGTATGGTAGTTTTCGTGATTGCCGAAAACATAGTATACCCCGTCAGGAGCGGAAAGGTTTTTGAGCGGGGCAAGGTGTTTTTTTATGTCTTGCGGTTTGACATCGCCTATATCACCCGTATGGACTATTAATTGAGGCTTGGTTTCCATTATTTTCCGCACAACATTTTCCTGCCATTTTTCTTGGAAAATCAAGCCGGTATGCGTGTCTGTGAGCAGCGCTATCGTATAATTTTCCAATTCGTTCGGAAGCGTTTCATACTTCAGCGTCACATGTTTCACGCGCGGAACTTTGGTCGTTTCATAGACGCTGTAAGGGGCGGTAATAAGACAAAGTGAAATAAGGAGGATATTGACCTTGCAGGATGTGAAAGCGGCATTCCGGATTGACTTTATTTTTTTATACCATATTGAAATAATAAATAAAATTATTGCAATGCCTATTTGCATTATTTTTATCCAAAAATAAAAAAAGGCGAATGCGCTGAGCAATGCCAAACCGAGAACAAGCGGATAGGGCAAATAGCGTGCAGGGTCGAGAAAAGGTCCGATGGGAATGATATAGGCTAAACCAAGCACATTGAGCGCAAAGAAAAAACATTTTCCTTTGGAGGAAAAGGGCAGGGTATACGCCCCCCATGCAAAGACGATACAAACCGCAAGGGATATGGGAACAAGAAATTGAAAAATCATTAAAACGCTAATTGGATAGGCTGGCGGTTAATAAAAATGGTATGTTCCTTATAGCCGAATTGGCGTGCAAAATGAGCCAGTTCTTCAAATTTATACGCCACGGTATTGATATTGTGCGTGTCGGAAGCAAAGCTGATAGGAATAGCGTAACTTGCCGCAATTTCTAAAATTTTGGGTGACGGATGTATTTCTTCGCAGGCTTTTTTCAGCCCGCCTGTGGAAACTTCCAAAACCATGCCTGATTTTTTTATGGCTTTGCAGGTTTCGTGCAAACATTCATCGGCGCGTTTTGTTTTTAACCATGCATGGAAACTGTCTATGCAGTGTATTTTTACAAAATCGGGATGGGCGATGATATCGGTTTTTCCGTATGCTGCCAGTTTTATCATATCATCGTAGTATTCTTCAAAAAAAGCGTATTTTTCCTCAAGGCTGGCGTCTTCTGCGTTCCAAAGTCCGATGTTTTGTTCCCCGACAAAGTGGATGGTGCCGATCACATAATCAAAAGGATATTTTTTTATAAGGTTGTCCATGTAATCCGGATACTGCGGGGTGAAGTCCAATTCCATGCCCAGCAGGACTTCCGGAATTTGACAAAGATTTTCTTTATTGTAATCAGCGGCTTTTTCCTTAAGGGTTAAGACGTCGTTCACGTAATTTTCAAATGCAATATTCATATCACCCTCTTGGTAAAGAAGGCAGGAAAATCCTTCCGGAAGCGGGGTATGTTCGGAAAATCCATAGTATTGCAAGTTGCTGTCGACAGCGGCGTTATACATTTCCTGAACAGTGTTTTTGCCGTGGAAATAGTTCGTATGGGTATGAATATCTGCTAAAATCATAATTGCTCCGTATAAGAATTATAACGCCGACAGTATATTCCAAAATGAAAAAAAAAGCCAGAGGAGAAAAGTTAAAATAATTTATGTTTTCACTTGTTTTTGAAGAAACGCCATGATATAAAATTACATATTCCTTGCAGAGGTGTGTTTTATGCCAATGAGTGAATCAAAAGCGATTTGCAAAACAATATTAAGAAACGGTTATGATGCATATTTAATTAATACGGCATTGCAGAATGAAATTAATGCACTTTTAAATATTCAGGAATTTTCCATTGCCTGTGATGTTGATGCGGAAACATTGCAAAAACTTTTCCCCAATCTTGATGAATCCGAAGAGCCGGGCGAACTTGCGGTTTTAAAAGGGGAATCCGGCTGCATATTCCGCTTTTATCCTATCAACTGCTCTGCTGATGCGCACCCCGAGGCTTTACGCAAGTTTTTTACACAACGTATGGTAACCCAGCTCAAAAAGTATAATCCGGAACTGTATGAAGCTGTTGTAAGCACGGAAAATTTCATGCGGTCTGATGAAGTTTTTGCTGATTTTTCATGCGGTTATATAAAATTGCAGGGCATTCCTCATTTGACGCTGAACAAAAATTACGTGCTTGCTATCAGGGCTCTGCGCTTTGCTGCAAACTATGATTTGCCCATAGACCCGAATACATGGGTTGCTATTGTGAAAAATGCAAGCAATATCGTCAATTATATTTCCGGGCATGCTTTTGTTGAAGAATGGCGTTTGGTTTCGGCGGAATCCATGTGGCGCTTTTTTGAATTATTGAAAGAAAGTTCTATCCTGCACGGAATTATTCCGGAACTTGGCGCGCTGACTGCGGTGAAACAACATACCAATAAAAAAACGAACGATGAAGAAAGTGTTTTTGATTTTACCATACGCTGTTTAAAATATTATCCGGAAGAATTGCTGCACTATGATTGGGTCGGAGCTGTGGCGGTCTTATTCCACGCTATCGGAAAAGCCTATGCGGCGGAAAGGGTTGACGACCGTTGGTATTTTACGCAATTTCATAGAATAGGGGCGAAAATAACCCGTAAAATCTTATACCGCATGCATTTTGAGTCTGATGATATTGATACGATTTGTGCGATTATCGGCAATCAAATCCGTTTTCAGTCCATGATGACGGACAGAGGCATGCAAAAATTCTTGGAACTTCCTCATCAGGAACGGCTCATCGAGCTTGCGCGGGCTCAAATTAAAGCTATTCCTAACGGAAATTATACAAACTTCAACCATAATATCAAGTTTATGGAACGCGGCACAACACCGCTGTCCATGCGTGAACCGCTGCTAAACGGCAATGAAATTATGGAATACACCAATCTTGCTCCCGGTCCGAAAGTCGGC
>DONZ01000016.1 GCA_003512875.1 Desulfovibrio sp.
GCATAACCCATATCCCGACCGGCACTGTCGTCACCTGCCAAGATGAAAAATCACAGCACAAAAACAAAGCGCGCGCAATGAAAGTGCTCGCTTCCCGCATTTTACAGGCGGAACAGGAACGCCAGCATTCGGAAATGGCAGCCGACAGAAAATCGCAAGTCGGCAGCGGAGACAGGTCCGAACGCATCCGAAAATATAATTATCCTCAGGGACGTATCACAGACCACCGTGTCAATGTTACCGTTTATTCCTTGGAACGCTTCATGGACGGAGAAATTCAAGGCATTGTCGATGAACTCGCAAGTTTTGCGCAGGCGGAAAAACTCAAAGCGGAAAATCTCGCCTGATACATGGTATCCGCATAGACAATCAGGCAAAAAACATATGCTGTATTTCATTTGCACAATAACGAAATAAGGTTTCAACAATGAAAAACAATTTTTGCACCTGCAATGATTTGGCATGTCCTTTAAACCCGAAAAATCATGATAAAGGCTGTTCGCCCTGCATCCAAAAAAACTTGCGGCAAAAAGAAATACCGAACTGTTTTTTCAAATTGGCCGGACTTACCGGAAAAAGGGAAAGCTATTCTTTTGAAGAATTTGCCAAGCTTGTCCTCGGCAAGAACGGCTCATGAATTTGACTGTGCTCATTAATACAATGAGTTATGAACGCCGCCTGAAAAACTCTTTCCATATTTTTTTCCAAAACTGCTTGCAAGTTTTTCTTGTATGCTTATTTCTATATTGAGGTATCAATATGAGTAACAATACAGCAGAAAATCAACCGCTCATTGAAACTGCGCAAGATATTCAAGAACCAAAACTCTATAAAGTAATCATGCACAATGATGATGTGACCACTATGGAATTCGTGGTGCAGGTTCTTGTTGATGTTTTTCATAAAAGCATTGAAGACGCTTCTGAAATCATGATGAAAATCCATACGCAGGGTAAAGAGATCTGTGGAATTTATCCGCGTGAAATTGCGGAATTTCGTATCTATAAAACATTACATTTAGCAAAAAATGCTCATTTTCCTCTATTATGCACCATGGAAGAAAATGCATAATAAAGCGTTGCGCATTTATCATAAGGAAATATTATGGGACGTTCACTCATGCAGGCGCTTGCGTTGGCTGTCCTGCAAATCAGAAACAAACGCCATGAATTTATGACGCTTGAACATATTTTGCTCGCCGTCACCTTTGAAAAAACAGGACAAAGGATTTTAGCCGCCTGCAATATCGATATACACGAATTACGCCATAATTTGGAACAATATCTGGAAGAGAACATGACAACCGTCGCTCCCGAAGACAAAGGGGAAATCGTCCAGACACCCGCTGTCACCCGTGTGCTTGAGCGCTGTCTGCGCGAACAGGCCCAAACCAATAAGCAGGCGGAAATAGGAAATTTTCTTATTCATCTTTACAGTGAACAAGATTCATGGGCTGCGTATTTCATTAAAAAACAAGGTGTCATTCTTGCACATATAAAGGACATTGTCAGCCGTGAAGCGGCAAAGTTTTCACAACCCGCCGACAATATCATCATCAGCGACATCAATGAAATAACAAACCCCGAAGATGTGCAGCAATATAAAAATTCCCTGCAAAAAAATCCCGGTGAGGCAAAGGAAGAAAAACAATCAGCCTTGGATTTGTTTGCCGTCGACCTTATCGCAAAAGCGAACAACGGAAAAATCGACCCTCTTATCGGACGCGGAAATGAATTGCAGCGCACCCTCGAAGTGCTTTCACGCCGTAAAAAAAATAATCCTCTTTTCTTGGGCGAGCCCGGAACAGGAAAAACAGCCATTGCCGAAGGAGTCGCCCTTGCCGTTGCAAAAGGCGATGTGCCTAAGGATTTTCAAGACTGCCGCATTTTCGCCCTTGATTTGGGAGCGCTGCTCGCCGGTGCAAAATACCGCGGCGACTTTGAAAACCGTCTCAAACAGGTTGTTGCGGAATTGCAAAAGCTGCCCAATTCCATTCTTGTTATTGATGAAATCCATACCCTTGTCGGAGCAGGCGCGACAAGCGGCGGTTCCATGGACGCATCAAACCTTTTAAAACCTATTTTGGCAAGCGGCGATTTACGCTGCATAGGTTCAACAACATACGAAGAATACAGAAACCATTTTGAAAAAGACAGGGCTTTATCCCGCCGCTTTCAGGTTATCGATGTCAAAGAACCGAGCCGTGACGACTGCCTCTCCATTTTGAAAGGTCTGCAAAAATATTATGAAAAATTCCATACCGTCAGATACGGCAAAGGCGTGCTTGAGGCCGCAGTGGATTTATCCATAAAATATATGCAGGACAGACTGCTCCCGGACAAAGCCATTGACATTTTGGACGAAGCGGCGGCCTCCGTAAAACTGGGATTTTACGCCTCCGCAAAAGATAATGGCAAAAACCGCGCCTTGCCCGTTACAGTGAAACATATTGAAGAAACCATCGCCCGCATGAAGAATATTCCCCCATCACAAGTGAGCATGGATGAAAAACATAAGCTCCGCACGCTGAAAACGGATTTGCTGGCACGTATTTTCGGACAAGAACAAGCCATTGAAACCGTAAGCAATGCCATTTGGCGGGCAAGGGCCGGGCTTAACGGCGAAAACCGTCCTCAGGCAAGTTTCCTTTTCCATGGACCGACCGGTGTCGGAAAAACGGAGCTTGCTAAAAATATTGCGGAATTATTGCAAATTCCGTTTTTACGCTTCGATATGAGCGAATATATGGA
>DONZ01000031.1:0-3855 GCA_003512875.1 Desulfovibrio sp.
TTCCTGTTTGGCGAAGGCGTTTAAAATTTCTTCCATTTTTCCTTCACGGCGGGTGCTGTCCTTATCCAGCCGCAGGACTTTCGGCGGAAAAGAGCCGCTGTTTTGAAAAAGTTCCGTAATTTGTTCTTCAATGCGTTCCGTGCCGTCGCCTATGGGAATGCCGTGCATGTTTCCGCATTCGGGGCAGGGGCTCGGCACATGGCGTATATATCCGCAGTAATGGCAGGATAAGATTTCCCTTTTTTTGTGATAGGATAAGGAAATGTCGCAGTTGGGGCAGCGGGCTGTCTTTTTGCATTCCACGCAGAACATGAGCGGAGCGTAACCGCGTCTGTTCAGGAGGATGACGGCTTGTTCGCCTTTGCTTATGCAGTCTTTGAGGGCGAGGATTGTTTGCGGAGCGAAGCTTTGCGTTGTTTGGCTGATGTCGGCAAGTTCTGTTTCAGGAAGGGAAGCGCTGCCTATGCGTTCTTGCATTTCAAAGCGTTCATAGAGGTTTTGCTCCGTGGCGTAATAGGATTTGATGTCAGGCGTTGCGGAACCCATGAGAAAAAGCCCGCGGTTTTTATGGGTTCTGTACCAAGCGATATCTTTCGCATGGTATGAAAGCCCCTCGTCCTGTTTGAAAGAATCGTCGTGTTCCTCATCCAAAATAATCAGTCCGATATTTTGCAGAGGCAGAAAGAGCGCCGAACGCGTGCCGATGATGAAATGTGCGTTTTGGCTTTTGGCGCATTCTTTAAAGGTGCGTTCTTTTTGCTTCGGGCTTTGGTAACCGTGATAGAGGGTTACGGGCATATTTCTGTTCATGGCGTCTTGGCGGAGTTTCAGGGCTATGGCGACTTCCGGAGCGAGCAAAAGCACGGATTTTTTTTCTTGCAGGGCTTTTTGGGCGAGTTCGAGATAAAGGGCTGTTTTGCCGCTTCCGGTGACCCCGAACAGCAAAGCTGTTTTGCTTTCTTTGTTTTCCGCGTCCAAATAGGGGCTTAATGCTTGATAAATTTCGTTTTGCTTTGCATTGAGGGTAAAACGGGGCATGGGAGGGGGAAGAAACTCTTCATTGAGTTTTTCTTCCTGCTCAAGGGCGGTAATGCCGACCATGGCGTTTTTTATGAGAGTGTTCAGCGCTTGACCGTGATCCGGAAATTTTTTTTGAAACGCATTGCGGACCATGCTTCCGTTATCTGCCAAAAAATCTAAAATTTCCCTTTGCTTATTGGCGTTTGCGCGGATATTCCAAGGCGGTTCCGCCAAAAGGCAAATTCTTTCCGTAAGGCTTGTGTCTTCCGCCATTTCTAAGATTTGGGCTTTGTTTTCAAGAAAAGCGTTTGCGAGACTTTGTTTTTCTTCTTGGCTGAGCTTCGGAATTTCCCGTATTTTATGGATTTTCGGTTTTTGCGTATCCTGAAAAACACGCAGGCGGATATTTTTCGTTGTTTTGAGGTTGCTTGGCAGAACATTGCCCAAAATACGCCCCGTGCTGACAAACTGCTTTTTGGCGAGCTGCTCGATCATCAATATGTAATCAGCGGAAAGCAGGCTTTTTCCTTCCATGGGAAAAGCAAGTTCCCTGATTTGAAAATCGCCGTCTTTTTCCGTGTGCAGAGCGAGGATGACCCCGATACGCACGGCTCCGCCGCCCAAAGGCACGGCGACACGCATGCCCGTTTCCCAAAAACTTTCGGGAAAAAAAGCAGGACAGCTGTACGTAAGCGTGGAATAGGGCGGACTCAGCAGGGCGATACGGCAAAGCATAGGGCAAAAGGGCGGCGCAAAATGAACATGTTTTATTTATGGGAAAATTTTTCCCATTCCTCATCGGAAATATTAAAGGAATGTTCCAAAGCCGGAAATTCGCCTTGTTCCACTTCCCGGATATAGTTTTGCACAGCCAGTACCGCCTGTTCGCCAAGATCGGCATATTTTTTCACAAAACGCGGCGCAATATCGGAAAGCCCGAGCATGTCATGGAAGACAAGCACTTGTCCGTCGCAGTATTTGCCCGCACCGCAGCTTATGGTTGGTATGGAAAGCTTTTTGGTGATGATTTCGGCAATTTTGTACGGTACGGCTTCAAGCACAACGGCGAAACAGCCGGCTTCTTCAAGCATGAGAGCTTCCTCAAGCAATTTTTCAGCGCCTTTTGCCGTGCGTGCCTGGGCTTTGAAACCGCCGAGCATGGCGGCGCGCTGCGGTGTCAGCCCCAGATGCCCCATAACGGGAATGCCCGCATCGGTAAGGGCTTTTATTTGCGGGAGCATGGTTTCGCCCCCTTCGAGCTTCACGGCTCTCGCTCCTGTTTTTCTAAAAATTTCAGCGGCGCTTTCAAGGGCTTGGCTGACGCTTATTTCATAGCTCATAAAAGGCATGTCCGCCACAATAAACGTGTTCGGAGCATTTTTGCTCACGATTTTCGTGTGATAAATCATGTCGCCGAGGGTGACTCCGTTGGTGTCGTCATTGCCTTGCATGGTCATGCCCAGGGAATCTCCGACCAAAATCATGTCGATACCGGCTTTTTCCGCAATTTTGGCGCTGGTAGCGTCATAGGCGGTAATCATGGTCAGTTTTTTTGTATTTTTGCATTCTTTAATATTGAGGATAGTTTTTTTGCTCATATTCATACTCTTTTTTATGGGTTTATGTGAACATGAACAGACCATAGCGAAAAAAAAATTAAAGTGCAAACAGAATATTGAAACCGGTTTTGCAAGAACCGGTCAATCAGGAACCAGGCAATTTTTGCCGCTATTTTCATTAACCGGGAAAAATTTGCCTAATGGAATTTCGGTTTCAGTCGTTAATAGAGGTAGCGCCAAAAAATAATTATTGGAGGTATAGGCGTATAGAACACTTCTAATAGACATGTTTCAAGGAGGAAATTATGTCGCTAGTCATTAATACGAATACAATGGCTAATACGGTTTCTCGAAACTTGAACACGCATTACAGCGCTCTTTCCGACTCCACACGCAAACTGTCTTCCGGACTTCGCGTTGAAAGAGCGGCGGATGATGCCGCAGGGCTTGCGGTCCGCGAACTTATGCGTGCGGATATTGCCGCGCTGCAGCAAGGTGTGCGTAACGCCAATGATGCTATTTCATTGATTCAGACAGCTGACGGTGCTTTGCAAACTATCGACGAAAAACTTATTCGTATGAAAGAACTTGCAGAACAAGCCGCAACAGGCACGTACGACTCTGTCCAGCGTGCGATCATTGACTCCGAGTATCAGGCAATGGCTTCGGAAATAACCCGTATAGCGAATGCAACAAAATTCAGCAATATCAAATTGCTTGACGGTAATTTGAGCGCCCTTGCGGGCGATGCTGACGGACACGACGGCAGTGGATTGAGTTCGAAAGGTAAGCTGAAAATCCACTTCGGTACAGGCAACGATTCTGACGAAGATTATTATTACATCGAGATCAAGAGCGCGACAGCTTCTTCTCTCGGTGTCGGCAGCGGTGCCGCGGCAGGATCGGACGGTTATGCCATTTCAACCCAAGAAGCGGCACAGAAAGCTCTTTCCGCAATCAATAACGCGATTGTTTCAAAAGACAATATCCGTGCGTATCTTGGTTCCATGCAAAACCGTCTGGAAGCAACGGTTTCAAACTTGAGCATACAGGCTGAAAACTTGCAGTCTTCCGAATCACGTATTTCGGATGTCGATGTCGCAAGCGAAATGACCAAGTTTGTCCGTAACCAGGTGTTAGCCAATACGGCGGTGTCAATGCTCGGACAAGCCAACAATATTCCGCAGATGGCGCTGAGCTTGTTATAACCATTCAAATTGAATGGAGGAGTTATGTCACTTGTCATAAATACGAATACAATGGCTAATACGGTTTC
>DONZ01000031.1:4174-4375 GCA_003512875.1 Desulfovibrio sp.
ATACAATGGCTAATACGGTTTCCAGAAACCTGAATTCGCATTACAGTGCGCTTTCCGATTCAACCCGGAAATTGTCTTCCGGTCTTCGTATCGAGAGAGCGGCGGATGACGCGGCAGGTCTTGCGGTTCGCGAACTCATGCGTGCCGATATTGCGGCACTGCAGCAGGGCGTGCGAAATGCCAATGATGCTATTTCATTGA
>DONZ01000097.1 GCA_003512875.1 Desulfovibrio sp.
ACGGTGTTTCCAAAGCGTATGCCATTCAAGCCGGACGCGAACTCCGCGTTATGGTTAATTCCGACAACATCGATGACGACAGGGCATATTTGCTTTGCAAAGATATTGTTGCTAAAATTGAAGAAACATTGACTTACCCAGGACAAATCCGCGTTACCGTAATCAGGGAGCGCCGGGCAGTTTCTTTTGCACGCTAATCCCTTTGCCTCATGCCAACAGAACAGTCATGCAACAGTCGCGGAACAAGGTAGGAAATTGTCATGAAAATCCCATTTGAACCCAATTTTAAAAAAGGCGGCGGACTTATCACCGCCGTAGTGCAGGATATTCATTCCAATGAAGTTATCATGCTTGCTTACATGAATGAAGAGGCCTACCAGAAAACATTGGAAACAGGGGAAGCCCACTATTACAGCAGAAGCAAACAAAGGCTCTGGCATAAAGGGGAAACTTCCGGACATATCCAAAAAATACATTCCATCCGTCTGGACTGCGACAGCGACGCTCTGCTTCTGAAAGTGGAGCAAATCGGCGACATAGCTTGCCATGAGGGATATCATTCCTGCTTTTTCAGGGAATTGAAAAACGGTATCGTATCTTACTGTTTCAAACAATTGAAACACCCAACATTAATATACAAAAAGTAAGAGGAAACTATGCCTAATCAGCTTAAACTTGGTCTTCCCAAAGGTTCGCTCGAAGATCCCACCATTTCCCTTTTTGACCGCGCAGGCTGGAAAATCCGCAAACATATCCGAAATTACTTTCCTGATATTGATGATCCGGAAATAACCGCCCGCCTTTGCCGGGTTCAAGAAATCCCCCATTACATCCAAGACGGTATTCTTGACCTTGCCTTGACCGGAAAAGACTGGATAGAGGAAATGGGAATCGACATGAAAAGTGAAAATTCTCCCGTCATCCATATTGCCGACCTTGTTTATTCAAAAGTTTCCAACAGACCCGCCCGTTGGGTTTTAGCCGTCGCAGGCGATTCTCCCTATCAAAAACCGGAAGATTTGAAAGGCAAACGCATTTCGACAGAACTCGAAGGCGTAACGCAGAAATACTTTGAGCGCCTCGGTATTCCCGTGCAAATTAATTATTCATGGGGAGCGACAGAAGCAAAAGTCGTGGAAGGCTTGGCGGATGCTATCGTTGAAGTCACAGAAACGGAAACGACCATAAAAGCGCATAATCTGCGTGTCATCGACGAAGTTTTTGTTACGAACACCGTTCTCATTGCAAACCGGGCGGCTTACGAAAACCCTGTTAAACGCAAAAAAATAGAACAAATCAATCTCCTTTTGCAGGGCGCATTAAAAGCGGAGTCGCTCGTAGGGATAAAAATGAACGCTCCCGCGGCAAAACTCGATGCAATTCTCGCCCTTTTGCCTGCGCTTAATTCCCCCACGGTCGCAAGCTTGAAAGATTGCGAATGGCTTTCTTTGGAAACGGTTGTGGACAAGAATTTAGTCAGGGATTTAATCCCGAAACTTCGGGAAAAAGGCGCTGAAGGCATACTTGAATACGCCCTTAATAAAGTTATTTGAACAAGCCCCTTTCGGGGCTTTTCTTTACCCATTCTGAAAAAAATATCAGTATAACATGCTGCATTAACAATCTTTTAAAATGCTTTACTCAAACCGCGTTTTGGCATAGAGTACATTTCTGAAATTATTGATAACCTATTTGAAATGAACAATAAAACAGCCTTCACAACAACGCTCACTTTTGACGATCCGAGTTTGGCTCAACAGCTCTTTGGTCCGCTGGAACTTTATTTAAAAGAACTCAGCCGATATTCCGGAGCTTCTTTCAGCACACGCGGAACAGAACTTTTCATTTCGGCAAATTCCGCAAAAGAACAGGAGCAATTGGCGCTTCTTTTTGCAAAAAGCTATGAAACCCTGCAAAAGGGAAAAGAATTGGATGCCCATTCCCTTATTGATGCTTACACACAATTAAAAGCAAACGCCGAAGAAGAACTTTTTCCGCAGTCAAATACCCTTGTCACACCCCGCAAAACAATAACGGCACGCAATAATTCACAAAAGATATTTTTGGATTTGATCCGCGAAAAAGAAATGATTTTCGCAACAGGCCCGGCGGGAACCGGCAAAAGTTATTTGGCTGTCGCAGCCGCTGTTTCAATGCTCCAAGCCAAGCGGGTAAAAAAGATTATTTTAACGCGCCCGGCAGTGGAAGCAGGAGAAAAACTCGGCTTTTTGCCCGGAGATATGGAAGAAAAAATCAATCCCTATTTACGCCCGTTATACGATGCGTTAGGCGATATGCTCGGTACAGCCCAGCTGATTGCCAAACAGGAAAGCGGACAAATCGAAGTCGCCCCTCTTGCGTTCATGCGGGGCAGAACCCTCAACGAGGCATTTCTTATTCTTGATGAGGCGCAAAACACCACCCGTGAACAAATGAAAATGTTTTTAACCCGTTTGGGATACGGCTCGCGGGCGATTATCACAGGCGACCTTACACAGATAGATTTACCTCCCATCCATGTGAGCCAATTGCAGGAGGGAGAAAAAAAAGGCGAAACAAGATCTGGTCTTATCCATGCATTGAAATTATTGAAACATATCCCGGAAATCGGATTTATCCATTTTAAAAAAAGCGATGTCGTACGTCACCCCCTTGTGGGACAAATTGTCGATGCATATGACATTTTCGATACCAAAATGAAAAATGAAGACCTTTCCGACAACAGCATGAAAAATAATGAAAGCTAACCAATTAAATTTAAAACAACTGTACATCCATATCAAAGGCATGCTTTTATACCATGACCATGGTTACGGCATGCTTTCTTTGCTCGGCACAGCCCTTTTACTGGCTTTTTTTATCGGTATTCCTCACAATGACAGCCCTGTCCTTTTTGTCGCGGGAGAAATTGCCGATGAAACCGTCGTTGCAAAACGGGATTTTCTTGTCGAAGATGAAGAGGGAACCAAAAACCGCCGGGATAAAATCCGAGCCATCCAGCCCCTTGTTTTTGACTATAACCGTGAAGTCGCCACCCATGTGAGAGAAGCAATCCTCAATTTGCTGCACGCTATCAATACCTTTTCCATCCATAACGATATAAACGGATTGGAAAAAATTCAAAAACAATTTAATTCAACTTATGATACGAATGTCAGTTTGGAAGAATTCAAATCGCTTGCCGCCGCAAAACCTCAAGACTTCGCTTTTGACATGCTTCTTCCATGGATTGATTCCAGACTGTCCGACGGCATTTTGGCTGACAGCAGAATTTTATACAATACTCCCAATTCAATTCTAATCCGTGACACCCAAACCCTTGCGGAACGCTTACGCTCCACAAGCACCGGACTTATCGACTTGTCTTCCCTCACCGTCGCCATGGGCAATCAAATCAGAGCGAATTTAGAAATTTCTGAAAATTCCAAACAGGCATTTTTAAAAATTTTCCCTCATTTTCTTGCCCCGACCCTTTCTTTAAATCAAAAAGAAACCAATGATAAGACCCAAGCCGTCCTAGATTCCATCAAACCCATTTATTTTCAAATTCACAAAGGCGAAGTCATTGTGCGCAAGGGCGATATCGTCACCCGTGAAGCACAGTTGAAAATGCAGGCAATTTTTAACAACACAAGCACCAATTTCAATTTTTATAAGACAGCCGGAACATTTTTACTCAGCCTGATTTTAATGCTCGGACTTTTTATGACCCCCTCCGGACAAAAAGGCCGTATTCTCCACTCAAAAGACCAATTGTTCATTGCCGTGATTTTAATCTTGGTCGGAATGGGAGCAGGAAGTCTTGCCCTTTTCGGGCAGTCGTTTTCTTCGGAACTTTCCCTCAGCCTGCTTGCGTATTTCTTTCCGATTTCGGGTATTGCGGGGCTTGCCGTGCTTATTTTCGCCGCCCGCCGCTACTGCGTCATCGGATTTTTGGTATCTTTCTATACCTGCCTTCTTTTCCAAGGTGACATTTCCTTATTTTTATTCTATTTTGTCAGTTCCATGATCAATACTTGGCTGATTTTACGCTCACAGTCACGCCAAGACGTTGTCTGGAGCGTTATCCCGCTTTTCACCGCCTTGCTGATCACCGGTTTTTCTTCCGCACTCATCATGGGATTATCCCCTACCAAATACCTTACGCTCATTTATCTGCTTGCGGCGAATGCAATCTTATCCATTGTCATTCTCTTTGCCCTCAGTCCGATTTTGGAAATGATGTTCGGTTACACCACACGGTTCCGGCTCATGGAACTTATGAACCTTGACCACCCTCTTCTGCAAAAACTCATGATGGAAACCCCCGGAACATACCACCACTGCCTGGTTGTTTCCAACCTCGTGGAAGCAGGGGCGAAAGCCATAGGGGCGAACAGCTTATTGGCGAAAGTCGGAGCATTGTACCATGATATCGGAAAACTCGGACATCCGCACTATTTCAGTGAAAATCAGTTCGACGGTGTCAATCCCCATGACAAGCTTTCTCCCCGCATGAGCTGTCTGATTATTTTTTCCCATGTGAAATTCGGCATCGAACTTGCCGAACTGCATAAGCTCGGCAAAGAAATTACGGACATGATTTGTCAGCACCACGGAACAAGAATGCCCATGTATTTTTACCACAAGGCGGTCAAAGCCGGAGAAAACCCGAAAGAAGCGGACTTCCGCTATTCAGGTCCGCGCCCGCAAACCAAAGAAGCCGCAATCCTCATGATGGCTGACACCTTGGAAGCCGCAATCCGCTCCATGCCGGACCCAAGTTCCGCAAGAATAAGCAGCTCCGTTGAAACGCTGGTAAAAAACATCTATGCGGAGGGACAGCTTGACGAAGCGGATCTGACGTTTAAAGACTTAACAAAGCTCATTGATGGATTTACACGGACGCTTATCGCATTAAACCACCAAAGAATCAGTTATCCGACCATAAAAATCAACGATCCCAATACGAAAGAAGAACAAAAAAATTCAGAAAACAAATCTGAAACTAAAACGGAAAGCAAACCGGAAAACAGAGAAGAAAAACCAAAAATCCAATAAATACGCCGCATGATGAAAAACAAGTATGACATAAGAATTGACAGCCTCCCTCCCTATCCCAAAAAACTGTGGGAAGAAATACTTGTTCTTTTTCTCGGTCTTTTAGAAACGCATAAAAATTTTTCTTTTAAAAACTGTACATTAACCTTGCTAGTTGTCAAAGATAACGATATGATTTCTTACAACAAAGAGCAAATGAATGCTTATGGACCTACCAATATTCTGAGCTTTCCGGAAAACGACAGCAAAACGGTATTCATCGGCAAAGCGCAATCCGCCATTATGAAAAACCGCAGCAGTTTGGGAACTCTCATTTTAAGCATTGACACGCTTTTGCGTGAAGCATATTTGTACGGACAAAATCCCCAGACCCATGCGGTACGGCTTCTCGCCCATGGGCTCGCCCATTTGCTGGGATACGACCACGGAAAAGAAATGTGGGAATTGACAGATTTTTTAGAAGATAATTTTTCACGGCAAGAATATTCACACACCATCACCCCTTTTTGGAGTTTTACACATGGCTAAATCACATCGCTGCGGCTGGGTTGTCCTCATGGGACCGCCAAATGCCGGAAAATCAACACTCACCAATGCTCTTATCGGGCAGAAAGTAAGTATTGTCACCAGCAAACCGCAAACAACAAGAAACCGCATTATCGGTATTTGCTCCGAAGACAACGCCCAAGTGATTTTCATGGATACGCCGGGACTGCACCATGATAAAAATCAAATGCGCGGACCTCTTGGAAAACAGATGATTCAGGCGACATGGCAAAGCTTGTCCACCGCCAATGCGATTATGATGGTGCTTGATTCCGATTTATACATCCGAAAACCGGAATTTTTGGAGCGTGATATAGCTTCTTTCAAAATGGCGTTCGCACAAGAGGAACGCCCTGTTTTCATCATCGTCAACAAAGTGGATTTATTCGCCGATAAGGCGAAAATGCTGCCCCTTTTGGAAAAATTGCATGAGGATTTGCCAAAAGCAACGCTCTATCCTTTGTCCGCAGCACAAAAAGACGGCATAGCGGAACTCAAAAAAATGCTTATCGACGCAATGCCGGAAGGTGAGCCCCAATTTCCGAAAGACCAACTTTCAACCGCACCGACCCGTTTTTTGTGTGCGGAAATCATCCGCGAAAAGGTTTTCGACCATTTGCGCCAAGAAGTCCCCTACACGACTGCCGTCGATATTGAACACTGGGAAGAAATTCCTGAAAAAAATCAAACCATTATCAATGCGGTCATTTATGTTGCGCGCTCTTCCCACAAAGCCATGGTCATAGGA
>DONZ01000152.1 GCA_003512875.1 Desulfovibrio sp.
TTTGCTGGAGCCCGAAGAAGAGGGCGTATACCGCGTAGGATTGGTGAATGTGCCCTGTGCGGAAGAAAACGGGGGAGATTCCGGGTTCATGTCTTTTGACGGATTGAATTTCATCCCTTTGGAAAAGGGGAATTATCATGCCTGCGTAAGTGAAAATTCACACTTGGCGAAGCGCCGCGAGCTTTCCCTGCGTTCCATTTTGCGGGAACCGCTTGTCATAGGCGCCGCGGAAGAATTGAATGTGACGCCGCTGCATTTTATGTTAAGCCGATACGGAAAACCCAATATCGTGCTTGCAACCACATCGCTTACGCTTTGGCACAACATTATCGCTTCCAATATGGGCATTGGTTTTTTGCATGATATTTTCTTGGATGGACGGGAGCCTTTCTGCTCCTGCTTGGAGCACATTGTTCCCATTCGTATCAAAGATAAATTTTCTGCGGTAACCGGCTGCTTAATGGTTGGAAAATCCGAAGGAATCATAGAAAAATTTGTAACATTTCTGCCGAAAGGCAAAGTTTGAAGGAAAAATATTATGAACAGGACAATTGCAACTTCCGTCAATTATTATTGGCTGCATACTTTGATATATTTTTTATTGACGTTCGGAATCGGGAAAATTTCTTATTCCGCGCTGCCTCCTATGGGTATGTCCGTCATAGGGATTTTTCTCGGTCTGCTTTATGGCTGGACGTTCATAGGCTTCATTTGGCCCAGCATGTTCAGCATTTTCATGTTGGGGGTCTGCGGTTTCTTTCCGTCCCCCCAGGACGCTTTCGCTCATGCTTTCAGCCAGCAGTTGGTGGTTTTCATGTTGTTGGTATTGGTATTTACGGCTTACTGCGAGCAAAGCGGTTTGAATAAAAAAATGTCTTGTTGGTTTTTGAGCCGGAAAATGCTGGTGGGACGTCCGTGGATATTTACGTTCATGGTTTTGCTGGGTTCGTTTGTCGTCAGTTTTTTGGTGGACGGCAACGCGGTTGTCTTTTTGGTTTGGAATCTCATGTACAGCATTTTCGACGAGGTCGGATACAAGAAAGGCGAGCCCTATCCCGCCTTTGTTTTGGCAGGAGCCGCCATTGCCGCTATTTTGTCCTTCGGCTGCAAGCCTTGGGGAAATGTGTGCATTTTGGCTATCGGAGCATTGGAAAGTGCCACGGGCGGGGCATATACGGTTGATTATTTAACCTTTATGGCGGTCACCGTTCCTATCTGCATATTGTTTGTCACCGCATATTTCTTGGTTATGAAATATGTTTTCCGTCCCGATGTGAGCAAGCTGATGAATCTTTCCGACGAATATCTGGCTCGGATGCGCAGTGAATTGAAGCTGTCTTTACATGAAAAAACCGCCGCTCTCGCTTTGCTTGTTTTTATGCTTTTGATGATTTTGCCGACATTTTTATCCGGTGAAAAAGGGATTGCCGGTTTTTTCGGCAGTTTTAATTTTTTGTCAGCCGTCGCCATTGTTCTTATTGCATTAACGCTCATAAAAGTTGAGGGAAAGCCTTTGCTTGATTTTGATGCTTGTGCCCGTTCCGGCATTCATTGGCATGTGTTTTGGATAACTGCGGCGGCTTTGCCGGTTTCCGCCGCCGTAAGCAGCGAGGGCGCGGGAATTACCCAGTGGCTCGGCATGCTTATGAATGAGTATTTTCAAGATACGAATGTTTTTGTTTTTCTTGTGTTGTTCTCCGTTATTGTTAATTTGGCGACACAGCTTACCCATAATGTGAGTTTGGTGCTTATTGCCGTGCCTGTTGCCGTGCAGGTAAGCAGTTCTTTGGGATTGAACCCGCTGGCCCTGACCGTTTTGGTCGTCATTGCCGCGGCATGCGCGTATGCGACGCCTGCGGCATCCACGGTGGCGGCAATTCTTTTTTCAAATGTCGATTGGATCGGGGTTAAAAATTCTTTTAAAGCCGGTTTCAGTGCTGTGATTGCGGGGCTTATTGTTTTATTTGTCTGCGGTTTCCCGATTATCGAGGCTGTGTACGGATTTTTCCTCTGAGGAGTTTTTATGAAAATTTTCGATATGCGTTTGCGTCCTCCTTTTAAATCCATTGCGGAGGGAATGTTTCAAAATTCCGGAAGAGAGCTTTTTGAACCTGAAGTTTTTGCCCCCCGTTTCGGAATGCGTATTGCCGAATCCGCAAAACAGCGCTCGATGGAATTATGCATTCAGGAAATGGATGAAGCCGGAATTTGTGCAGGTGCCGTTTTAATCCGCAAATCAACGGCAATGAAAAACGAAGATTTGGAAGAATTGACACGTTCGTATCCGAAGCGTTTTGTCGGTATTGCGGGAATTGACCCGCATGAAGGCAAAGCCGCTTTGGACGAAATCGATACGTTTGTGCATAAAGGCATATGCCGGGGAGTTTTGTTTGAAACCGGATTTTGCCGTCCTCCCCTGTATGCAGACGATAAAATTTTGTCGGTGTTTTATGAAAAATGCGAGGCTGAAAATATTCCTGTTTTCATTTCTTTCGGGGGATTTGTCGCCCCGGATTTGAGTTATACCGACCCTATGATTGTTGAAAGGATTGCCTTGGCTTTTCCAAAATTGAAGCTGATTGTCGCCCATGGCGGCTGGCCGTTTGTTTCCGCCATTTGCCATGTGGCGTTTAATCGCGAACATGTGTATTTGGCTCCTGATTTATACACGATGAACGTACCAGGAAACCGGGAATATCTGGACGCCGCGAATTATTTGATTCCTGAAAAATTCATGTTCGGGACAGCTTATCCGTGTGTTGATATGCGGCAGGCCGCCGCGTATTACAAACAGTGGGGGCTTCGTGCCGAAGTCATGCAGGCGGTGATGTTTGATAATGCGGTGCGTGTGTTGAATTTGTCCGATAAGGATATTGCTTTTTCCTAAAGAAGAATGAAAAGGGCTTGTGAGTGTTGATGTAAGTTTTTTTTGACGCGTCAGCACGAAAGACCGAGCCTGCAAAGCGGGCGGAGTGAAAAACCTTTCAAGACAAAACCGTCCTCCTTCGGTATGTTTTGATGTGTTTGTCAGGCAAAACCGAAAGAGGACAGTTTTTATGCAAAATCATATAGCTGCCATATCATATGTAAATTGCCGCCGAAACATGACCTGCTGTAATCGGCATATCAATCGGCATATCAAGGGGAAGTTTACATACTATGGCAGAATAATGAGGCTTTTTTTGTGAAATTGTATGGACTTCGCAAATCAGTTCGGTGTTGCAACGCGCTTGATTCTGCCGCCAAGTTCCTGCAATTTTATTTCCATGCCCTCATAACCGCGGTCGACATGATAAATTCTGTCAACGCGCGTTTC
>DONZ01000194.1 GCA_003512875.1 Desulfovibrio sp.
CGGACTGAAACTTGTCGCGTCACTCAATGCCCATACCGCCGGGGCTGTCGCAATCGTATATATATATATATATGATTGACAACGCCGCTAAAACTTTACTTTTCATCACAAAGCTCCTCTTTCCATAAGCCATTGTTCCTGCCAATCATCCGCGCCGTATTCGGCACGGAGTTCCTTTATACGTTTGATACTCTCCTTATCGCTCGCGCCGATGAACGAGAGCGTCTTTTTGCCGAGAGCAAGCTGTACAAGCCTGCGTCCGTAGGAATTGATTAAATAATAGTCCTTTTTGGGTTGTGCGACTTTTGAGATTATCCCTATTTCCTTATCATTTAAGCCGATTTCCTTATATAATTTGTATTGTTCTTCCTGTGTGGCGTTTTGATTGGCTAATAAAATCTTCGTAGGACAGCTTTCGACAAGCACATCCATTATTCCGCTGTTTTTCGCGTCCGAAAGGCTTTGCGTGGCTAATACGACCGCACAATTAGCCTTACGCAGCACTTTCAGCCATTCCCTTATTTTAGCCCTGAAAACGGGGTGACCGAGCATTACCCATGCTTCATCAAGAATGAGCAAACTCGGCTGTCCCTTGAGGGCTTTTTCTATTCTATGAAAAATATAGGTTAAAATCGGGATAAGTATCTTATCTCCCATATTCATGATCTCTTCCATTTCAAAAACGATAAAAGGAGAAATTCCAAGCGTATCGTCTGTTGCGTCAATCAAATTGTTGTATGTGCCTTTTTCCGTATAGGGCATTAATCCCTCTTTTATTTTCTTGTCCTGAACAAGGTACATGAAGTTTGTGATTGACCGCATGTTTTGCGGTTGACTAGCCAATTTAGTCATTGCTTCGTGGATTTCGTTCTTAGCACTCGGGGATATTTCATATTTCTGCAATTCCAAAAGCATTGACACCCATTCTTCGCAAAAAGCCATTTCCGTTGCGCTTTCATCAACGTTTTGCAGCGGGCAAAAGCACAAATCCTCGCCGACACCTATTTCATAATGTGAACCTCCTGACGCAATACATAGAGGAAACATTGAATTTCCTTTGTCAAAAGCGAATATTTGAGCGTCCTTATATGCTCTGAACTGTGCTGCTATAATTCCGAGAAGCGTTGATTTACCTGTTCCTGTCGGTCCCAAAATCATCGTATGCCCCAAGTCGCCGTTATGAATGTTGAACCAAAACGGAGTGGTGTTATCCGTTGTAAAAACAGCCAAAGGACGCGAACCTTGAGGATAAAACGGACAAGGGTTATACGGCTCGCCGACATAGACAGTCGAGAGCGGCAGCAGGTCCGCCAAATTGTCTGTTTTTATGACCGGTCTGCGGATATTGGCATAGGTATTTCCCGGCAGCGAGCCCAAATACGCTTCCATGGCGTTTATGGTTTCAAATCTGCACGTAAAGCCCAAGGTTTGCAGAACCCGTCTTATTTCACGTGCTTTGTCTTCAAGAAAACTTTCATTTTCATCCAACATGATTATCGTGCCGGACATGTACCCGACGGAAATATCACCCGCCTGCACTTCCTGCTTCACATATTCAGCGTCTTCTTTCATATTGAGAGCGTCTTGGTTAACTCTCGCCCGGGGATTGTTGAACAATTTATCAAAAAAACTCAATACTTGGCTGTTCCACCCCTTTACATATCCCTCAACCTCTTTAACGGCTTCAAAGTTATCCATGCAGAAATATCGGGTGTTGAAACGCAATTCAAACGGCACGCTGTCAAAGCTCCGAAGCATGATTGGATAACTTTCCTGCGGAAAACCGTCTATTGAAATCGCACGGATGAATTTGTTTCCTATCTTCGGAGCAAAACCGCCTATCAAATCCTCGTTTCCTAAAATACTGTCCAAATACATAGGTGTACGCGGAACCTGCACAAGCTGAAATTCACCGGTTATGCACTGATTGATATGCGTAAACAAATCGCTTTGCATAATCGAATGCGTTTCATCAAGCATAAATTCATATTCTGTCAACCTTGTTAAAGTTAATACTGTTGACAATGAATCGTATAACGTTTCCAAAGTTTTTTTGAAAATATCCAAGCCCTTTTCCAATATGTTTTTTTCACCGATATACGCATTGGGCTTGTATGTTACGGACAAAACGTTCCTTGTCTGAAAGCAAACATCGGAACCGAAAAAATCACGGCGTTCATCATCAATGAGCCGGGTGACCTTGTCGGGAAAAAAGCCGAGTTCCTTACCGGGATACGCCTGTTTGAAACTTCTGATAGCGTCAATATGCAAACAATAGCCTGTACCAAGATTTTTAATGGCGTTGTTCACCTGCAAAACAAGATATTCCAGTTCTTCATCCGTAGCACTGTCCGTATCCCGTCCCGTGTATTCAAAAGCCGCCAGAAAAGAACCGTCTTTTTGCAGGATAATGCCTTCTTCAATCAAAACAGCATAAGGCAAGAGGTCGGATAAACCTTTTACATTCTGTCGAAAATCGCGTAAACGTAACATTATATTTTACTCCATAAAGGAAGGTTTTATATGTTTGATAAAAAAACTGAAGAAGAAAAAAATGAACAAAAATTAAAAGATACTATTATACAAAATGAACAATTTAAAAATTTTGAATTATATAAAAAATATGTTGAGCCATTATATTCAAAAACTTTTGAATTAGTTAAAAATCTTTGTATATTATGTATTGTTGTTAATGGTACAACTTTACTTACTGCTATTTCCATGAGTTCACCTGAATTATTACCTGTAATTAATTGGTCTTATAAAAGTATATTTTTAGTTTTTTACTATCTTATTGGAGTATTATCTGCTAATTTATTTATTTTACCTTTATTTTGTTTTAACCTTTTTCCAAAAATAAGAATAAAAAATTATCTTGGAATTGCATATAGGTCACTATTTTTTATAAATATTTTATCATTCATTTTTATACTTATTCAAATATTTCTTCTTGTATATAATATTGATAAAGTTATAAATTATTTTCTTTAATTTGTTAGATAAATAAACATATTCGTATTGCATATGATGTCATAACAACAGTACTTGCTATTAGAGGTAATGTTATACCTTTATATAGTGGAAAAAACATCATTATAATAATGAATAAAATATCTGGAATAAATAAGTAAAAATAGTCTATTTCGTTTAATTTATAACAAGTATAAATTATTATCGTAATTATAGTATAGAATACTCCTATAATAAGTTCTATTTTTTTCATATTATTTACTTACTCCTTTTCAGACTGAACTATTTCCGCTTGCGTTTGTTCCTGCTGCATGTTTTCTTTTTCTTTTTTTAATTGAAAACCTCCATATACCGCTAAAATTAAAAATATAATTACTGACCCAAAAATTAATATTGCACCGCATTTATTTCCTTCTTCATCAAACGTAAAAGGATTAAGGAAACAAAAACCTGTAATAAAAGTCAATAAAAGCAATGTATAATACCAATATTCTATCAATACTAAACACAATCCAACAGTAAATTTCCAAATAATATCAAATCCAACAACAAAATAGCAAACACAAAACATAAAAGTAACAATAAAAATTATGCTTATCAGTACTGGACTTACCCTAAAACTTCTTTATTTTTTCCTCATATATTCATTTTGCTTTGTATCCACTTCCATTCCTCCATCTCGGCGTTTTTGCAGGGTAATATTTCTGATAAGCCAAATAGTTTTGATAAACTTTAAAAAATATAGGATCTATCTTCGCTAAACGCCTAAGAAAAAACAATCCGATAAACCAAAGCCCGCCTGCGATTATTCCATTTATTAAATTCATGTTTGCAAAAACAACAGCACCGCAAAAAACCGCCAATACTCCGATAAGTTCACTTTCCCCGCCCAAAGTCAATTCATAGCGGATAAGCGATCTATTTATTATCCTCATGCTATCAATGCTCCTGAAAATCCAAAAAAGTTTATCACCATTGGACCACCGGCTAAAACAACACAAAGCCCCATTATGATGTATAAGACAGTTTGCATTTGTTCGTCTATTGCTTTCTTGAATAAAGCCAGAGCTGCACCGGCAATTACAAATGAAATCGTTGCAATAGCTTTAGCCCAAGTTCCACTTAATAAATCAACGAATTTTTGCAAAGGTCTTGTAAACTCATCTATTCCACCGCTTGCGAAAGCATTGTCGGGAAAAAGTACAAGTGCGGTTATCAACAAGAAAAACAGTAAAATTGTATTATTTTTTTGAACCGTGCCAATAAAATTTACTTCTTTGAATTTTTTCATTTTACTTTGCTCCATATAAATTTATTTCATAATCCTGTGTGGTAGGATTAAACTGTTTCACTTCAATTACTTGGGACAAGCGCCGCACATTTTCTTTGGTTTTTTCCATAAAAACAATTAAATCAACGGCACGTCCGATAAGCTTTCTTTTTTCACCATTGCCTGCTTCTTCCACAAGTTCCTCAAGACGCATAAGGGTCTCTTCGGCACTGTTCGCATGCAGCGTTCCAATTCCTCCGGGGTGACCGGTATTCCATGCTTTCAATAGCTCAAGAGCAGCCTTGTCGCGTACTTCACCTACTATTATTCTTTTTGGAGCGTATCTCATGCAAACCTTTGTAAGCGTTTGCATGGTCACCCCCGCCAAATCGTTGGTTCTGAAAAATACCGTGTTTTCACTGGCTGATTGCAGTTCGGGCGTATCTTCCAAAATCAACAATCGATCTTTCGGGCAAAGCTCGGAAAGAATATCAATGACAGCATTTACAAAAGTGGTTTTGCCCGATGACGTTCCGCCTGCCACAATGATATTTTTTCTTTCAAGAACAGCCTGCTTTATGATTTCAACAACTTCTTGGGTGATAACTCCATTGATTAGATATTCTTCAAGCTTGATAATCTTGCTTGCTTTTTTGCGTATGGAAAAACTGGGCTTTGCCACAATGGGCGGATACGTTCCCTCAAATCTTGAGCCGTCCAAAGGAAAGTTTCCTTCCACAACCGGATTGGTTGAATTGACAGTCAAATCCAATGCGCTTGCCACAAGGCTTAAAATAAGTTTTGCGTCATCTTCTTTTATTTCACCTATGCATTCTTGGTCTTTTCCGTATTCTTCCATCCAAAGCCTGCCATCCGGATTAAGCATGATTTCAACAACATTGGGATTATCCAATGCGTTTAAAATCAGCTCTCCGCACGCATACCGAAGATTTACTTTTAGTTTTTCATCAATCATTTCAAAACTTCCATAAAAAGACGATTGTCAGGGTTATAGCCAAAATCACAACCAAGCAATATAAAACAAGCACAAGATACTTATTGTGGTCTTTTTTGGCTTCAACATTGATTTGAAAATCACCTTTTTCAAGTTTGACATCCAAAGCTTTTAAAAACTCTTCCAAAACTTGCTGATAAACTTTTTCCATTACGACAGAATGTTCTTCCTGCATTTTTTGTTGCTCAAACAAAAAAGCGTTCAGAATAGGAACAATCAGCAAAATAGGGTCGTCCTTATCAACTTTGATGTCGTATTTGTTCAGAATCAAAGCCCGCACTTCATCAAGACTCATTCCGAAACCGTCAGGCAGCAAGTATTCTTTTTCCTGCTGTGTTTGTACCTGTTCCCGCTCTTGTTCTTGAATATCTTCTAAAATATCCATTGATTACTCCAAACTAAAAAATGCAAGCGCTATCAATACGACTTTTTATTTCCGCCCAATACTTTTTAAGCCGTGATTTTACTGCAATAGGATTACTGCCATTGATACCGGCTTGGAAGCCTTGCTTTTTGGCAAATAAGAGT
>DONZ01000023.1 GCA_003512875.1 Desulfovibrio sp.
TAATCGCCTGACGTATCCACCATGTGGCATAGGTTGAAAACTTATAACCGCGCTGGTATTCGAACTTATCCACGGCTTTCATCAAGCCGATATTGCCTTCCTGAATTAAATCAAGGAATTGCAAGCCCCTATTCGTATATTTTTTCGCAATGCTGACAACCAGACGCAAATTGGAACGGATAAGTTCCTGTTTTGCACGCATGGCGGCATTTGTTCCCCTGCGGATACGCCACAAAACCTCTTCCAAATCGTCAACATCATGGCAGCACTTGTCACGCAGGCGGTGGAGGCTTTCAATCTTACCCATGATAAGCTCTTTATAGGAAAACATTTTTTCCACGCTCATATTGAGTTCTTTGGCGGCGTCCTGCATATTGATTTCTTTTCTTTCCAAGCTTAGGAAAAACGCTTCTATTTCTTCCTGTGTTTTTCCGGTATCAGCAATATAGGCGGCGATTTCACGTCCGTAATTACGCATTTGACGAACATAATCCTCAACGGTTTCAATAATGCGGTCAAGAAGAGCCTTTTCCAGTTTGATTTCACGCAAACGGTCAACGACATCTTCTTTATATTCCAAGATTTCGTCTTGAATTTCACGCACTTGCCCGGAATTTAAATCACAGCACAAATCAAGCTTCGCATATACTTTTTGTTTTTTATTATAAACGCCTTTAATATCCAGCAATAAATTGATAACCCTTTGACGCTGATTCATTTCATCTTCGCAAGGATCATCCTCTTCAATGGTTTTTACGACATCTTTCAATTTAATTCTGTTTTGCTGCAAATCATTGCCGACACTGATAAGTTCTTCGACAGCAACGGGAACTTCGACAAGCGCATACAAAACATCCATTTCACCGATTTCAATCTTTTTGGCGATAACGACTTCGCCGTCCCTGTCAAGCAAAGGAACCGCGCCCATTTCACGCAGATACATGCGCACGGGGTCGGTATTTCTGGCGGCAAAATCCGTACTGTCATCATTTAACGTAAAATCGGTATTTAAATCGATATCATCATCAAGCGAAGAATCCAATGTATCGTCAAATACGGTATCGGAAGGCTCGGAATCCTGATCCGAACGGTTTTTCTTCAGAGCCTGTCCTTCTTTTTCACTATCGACAATGGCTATTTCCATAAATTCGAAAATACCGATAAGCTCTTCCATATTTTCGGAAGTCGCAAGCTCCGGCGGAAGACTTTTGCCTATTTCTTCAGCCATTAAATAGCCGACATTTCTTCCTTTCACCATGAGTTCTTTTATTTGAGGAACCTCTTTGAGGCTGTTAGACATTATTCCTCCCTTGTGCATATAATGCACGAAGATATGCTTTTTGTGAATCTTCGCCGCTTTCCCGAACTGCGGCGACAACAGACTGCACATAGGATTTCTTTTGTTTTGTTTGAATTAAATGAGCGATAGCCTGCAATTCCCCCTCTTCATTGTCGCGGGGAGGAACGCTTCTGCATTTAACCCAAAATGTTTTTTCCGAGTCATTCAAAAAAACGAGAATTTCCTCTTCCGAATACTGCAGTAACTTATCCCAGTAAGCTTTTGCATTCGGCGATTCCAGGATAAGATCCGCCCCCATTTCCTGCAAAAACTGCAAACGATGAGGATAACGGGAAGCAACGGTTAAAATCTCCGCATCCATGGTTTTCTTTTTGGAAGCGGTTTTCGCCTGCCCGTTCGCTTGAAAATTCATACGGGTATTTTGAGTTTTTTTCTGTTCGACAACACCCAAGCGAAGCTCTGCTTCATCAATTCCAAGTCCCAATGCCAATTTGCTCGCCATAGGCTGAAAAAGTTCCGGCATTTCAATTTGTCCCAGGAACTCCCTTGACCATTCAATGGCATCTTTGGGGGAACGCTTTTTTAAGGTTTGAATGCAAAAACTCAAGCCTTCCGTACTGTTTTCCCGTAAATTTTCAAACAGTTCCTTTCCTTTTCCCTTTAATAGGCTGTCAATATCGTCTTCCGGAGGGAAAAGAACAACTTTGCAGCTGATGCCTTTCACAAGCAATTTACCGCAGGCTTTAAACGCCGCCTCGCGTCCCGGATTATCCCCGTCAAAAAGAAGTTCGACATTTTTTGACAATTCCGTAATCCGTTTCACCTGCTCTTCCGGAAAGCTTGTGCCAAGACACGCCACGGCATTGGTGTAACCGAATTGATATAAGGTCAACACGTCCATATATCCTTCGGTTATCATAATATTTTTTTGAGCAGTCACGCTCCTGCGCGCCACATCCAGCCCGAAAAGCTGCTGGCTTTTTTTATAAATGGGGGTGCCGTTGGTATTCAGGTATTTCGCACTTTCCCCGTCATCAAGGGCGGGAATGACACGCCCGCCGAAAGCGATGGTACGCCCGTTGACATCCCTGATAGGAAACATGAGCCTATTGCGGAACCTGTCATAATAGCGTCCGTTTTTACTTTTCATAAGCAAACCACATTCCGCCGCAATATCCAAATCAAAGCCGGAACGCTTAAATATATCGGCAAGCGCCTGCCAAGAATCCGAACTGAAACCGATGCCGAAACGTTCCAACGTTTCCGGAGCTATTTGCCGTTCCTGCACATACTTCCAGACAATATCGCTTTTTTGCAAATTTTGTCTGAAATGATGGGTTGCGATTTCATGCATTTTCATCATTTCCTGTTTATGGGAAACCTGCTTCGGGGCAAAATCGTTTCCTTTTTGGAATTTCGGCAATTCCACGCCTGTTTCTTCCGCAAGGGCTTCCAAACTCTCACGAAAATCCATGCCGTTCATGCGGCCGTAAAAATCGAATATGTCGCCTGCCGCCTGACAGCCGAAACAATAATACGTGCCTTCGTCCGCATTAACGGAAAACGACGGTTTTGTTTCTTGATGAAAAGGACAAGGAGCGACAAGCCTGTTGCCCATCGGACGCAATTCAAGATAACGGCGCGCCAAATCCACCATACTCAATTTCGCTTTAATTTCAGCAATAGCATCACGGGAAGTTCTTGCCATTTAAAGTCCTTTTAGCGGAATGTCGCCATAGTCATTCCGTCACCGCCGTTTTCTTCCGTCGCCAAAGAAAAACTTTCAATAACGGCATAGCCTTTCAAAACCTCATGCACAGCTTTACGCAAAGCCCCGGTGCCTCGTCCGTGGATAATTTCCACCGTATCATAGCCGGCTAAAAGGGCGTTGTCCAAAAACTGGTTCAGCTCCGCAATAGCTAAATCAGCACGTTTTCCCCTCAAGT